>CALFCE010000170.1 GCA_937951215.1 uncultured Granulosicoccaceae bacterium | reverse complement strand
TTGCACCTGATACCAACCATCATCAGGCCAGGTAAGCGTATTACCGGATACAGTGGGCATCGCAAAACCACCCAGAGGAAAAGCAACTAGCACGACAACAACTGAATACAATCTCGGGAACAAGTTGTACATTTGGAAATTGATCATTGGAACGGAGAACAGATTCTAGCGGATAGAAGTAGTGTAAGCGCCAACAGCCATCAACAGATAGGTTACAACTCCGCAAACGACACCAGGACGAAAGCAGCTAGCGAAATTCAGGCTGTCACATAACGTAAAATCTTCCGACCCCCAGAAACAGCCCCCTAGATACAGACCCCTGGATACAGACACCTGTATAAAGACCCCTGGATACAAACCCATGGATACAAATGAGCTGTGCCCAGCGTGCAAGATATCGAAATAAACCAGGGAAACTCTGATTTTTTCCATCCGGGAATAAATCAGACTCGCAATTTGAATAGCGTCGTTTTCAAATTGCTCCAAATACAGCCCAGATACAGCCCAGATACGCTGTATTTGTTGGCACGTCCTTGTGCCAAACCGGGAACCACTGAATAATTCAGAGGTTCACTAGGTGTTCAAATAGGTATCAATCTGTGGTGTACGATAATTATCTTCACGCCATAGAATCGGAAAATAATTTTCATCCAGCTGGTTGTCACCCAGTCGTTTGTAACGGCTATAGATAGGGCCGATGCCTTGATGGAAATTTTCCGGCACATATTCAACTTCACTCGGCATCGCGTGCAAAACCAAGGAACGTCTTGGGTTGGCACTGTGATTTGCTCCCGAACCGTGCCAGGTGCCACCATGATGGAATGAGCCGCTGCCGGCAGCGACTTCAACAAAGTGAATATCCGCATTAACACCTGCCTGATAAGCTGCATCTTGCATGGGCTTGCGGTAATCGACCGGCGCATGAAACTCACCGGTCGGCTCACCCAGCTGCCAGCGATGTGAACCACGAGCAAACTCAATTGTGCCGCCTTCCGCGGTGGTATCATCCAGTGCTATCCAGCAGGTCATAATCTCACCGGGGTCAAACCAAGACAGATATGCATTGTCCTGATGAAAGCCGAGTGACTTCGTCCCCGGCGCTTTCCAGATCACATTATCGATCATGATACGGACACCGGACCAACCCGCAAGCGATGCTATTGTCTCGCCAAGTTGCGCACTCAGCACAACACGAGCAATCTCCCGGTTTGCTTTCCAGCCATTACAAATCTGTCGTGACAGGCTTGGATCGCTCTCGCCCTGCTGCCAGTTGACCTCATCGGGCCGTACACCGGTTTCGAATTTGCCCGAAAACAGGTCATCAAAAGCACGATGCAAGACAGGAAGACTGGCAGAGTCAATCAGTTGATCGGCGATAACGAAGCCGTCGTCTTCAAAACTTGCCTTGTGGTTTGCTGACAATTGAAACGTCATTGGTATCAAACTCCCTGCTAAGGGTCAGCATGCTCGCCTATTGAAACGAATGTTTAAATTGACAGAGACTGATCGGGTTCATCAGGCGGCCGCTGCTAAACCGAAGAATCGCCCTGCCTCAGTCTGACCAACAGATAAATCATGGGTGCGAAAGAACCTGTTATCAGCGTGGCACCAATCCACGGTAATGGATTTTTGCCCCGTCGTTTGCAGTCTTGCCACATCCACAGCATCACCAGGCACAGGGCCATGACCAGGTCCACGAAATACTGGGTGGTCCACAGACTGGATTTAAACGGTATGGACATCGCTCCCAGTCCTTCCCGGAACAAGGGCAGCACAGTGGCGATCCCCAGTATCAGGATTCCAACGTATAAAGCGTTTTTACTAATCTGCATGGGGTATTACTCTGTCTAGCCATAACGGCTGTTAGCTCGAATCACCAGAAAAAACACGATCAACTCGTACGATGGATGCCTCTGCATCCAGCTCTTGCGCATAGCGATGCCCGGCAAATACAGCTGACGCAATAATTGCAGGAGCGTCACAGTCTCCAATGCGTTGTACCGATAATATTCGGCTGCCTGCACCAGCCTCGGTGCTTGCCCGTACTTCTCTGAACAAAGCATCGTCGGGTTCACGACAACCCACATTCACCAACGCTTTACACTCCAATTGCTGCACCTGCCCTGAATAGACATCTTCCAATGAAACACGTTCATTGGTAAAACCCGTCAGGCGGAAATTGGTCATGAGCTTTACACCAACTTCAAGTAATCGGCTATGCACTCGCGATTGCTCGCCGGTATAGTCAGACCAACAGGCAACTTTTGCTGCCGGGGTAACATAGGTAACCTGACAGTCGTTGCTGGCAACAAGCTCGGCAATACAACTCGCATGATAGTAGTGATCATCGTCGTACACCACCACCGGACCTTTTGGTTGCATGCCCCTCATTATGTCGTCTGGTGTCAAAACAGATGGATTGTCAAACGATGCATCCTTTGCTCTCACTCCAGGCTCCCGCCGCCATCGGGCACCGGTAGCAAAAACAACATGGTCAGCTTCGGCGGCCAATACGTCTTCAGCATTGAGTTTATTGCGCAGGTAGACATCAACATTGGGCATGGTTTTAATTTGCTGCTCGCGATAGTCGCGTACACGAATCCAGGCGGCAAGCCCCGGTAAGCGAGACTCCTGTATCACCCTGCCCCCCAGCTCACCAGATGCCTCTGCCAATAGCACACGATAGCCACGCTGACCCAAGGCTCTCGTCGCTTCCATGCCGGCTGGACCGGCACCAACGACCAGTACGGTTGCATCCGATTCTTTTGCGCGGATGTTTTCCGGGTGCCAGCCACGTCGCCAACCTTCGCTGATAGTGGGGTTTTGGGTGCAATGTATAGGTGTTCCACTGCCGTCACCGGAATAGCAGATGTTACAGCCGATACATTCACGAATATCGTCAGTTCGACCAGCGGCAATTTTGTTTGGCAGAAAAGGGTCGGCAATTGACGGCCGTGCAGCACCCACAAAATCAAGAATTCCGCGCTGCACTTGCGACAGCATAGTATCTGGCGAGGTAAATCGTCCGACACTGACGACAGGCTTGGTGGTTAATGACTTTACACAAGCGACATGATTCTCAAGCGATGCTTCTGCAACAAATCGAGAGCTACCCATCTCCAGTGAATAGTCGGCTACATTGATGTCCCAGAGATCCGGCAACTCGGCCAACATAGCGATCATGTCACGTTGCTCGCCTGCTATCGGGCTGCCGTCCGAGCCACCTTTGACATCGGCGCTGAAACGCACTGCAACAGCACAACGGTCGCCAACCGCATTTTTGGTATCTTCTATCAACTCGCGAACCAGGCGTACACGGTTCTCCAGTGATCCGCCGTATTCATCGATGCGCTGGTTGGTTTCAGGAGATAAAAAATGTGACAGTAGATAATCGTGAGTGGCATAGACATAGACAATATCAAAACCGGCATCCCGCGCACGCACTGCGGCATCGCGATGCCACTTGCGCAGGTTTCGAATGTCACTCTTGTCCATCGCCCGGGTCTGGTAGGGGAAACCCGCGTAGTTCTGAAGGTTTCCTACATCCATTGCCACTTCGCGGGTCAACAGATTTTGCGCTCGTGCTCCACCGAACCACAACTCGACACCAGCCAATGCAGCGTGCTTATGCACTTTCTCGGTCATCAGGGTATGTGCCTTGATATCGCTTTCATCCCACATAGACGCATTGGGATAAGGCAAATCATCTGAAGCCGGGTGTATTGAACACCATTCGGTACAAACAACCCCCCATCCACCCTCGGCTTTCATACCGCGTAAATCGGCGAGCATTCGCGGACGCAGCCACCCCATACCGGTACAGTGTGGAACCTGATAGAAACGGTTTTTAGCGGTGACAGGACCTATGGCGACAGGTTCAAAAAGCTTGGTATAGCGCCCGGCTACTGGACTTGAAGACTCAGCGAACGGGGTTGCGGCGTGAGTCATGGCGCACAGCGGCCGGAAATTGGCAAGACTGAAAGGGGCAAACAGGCAGGCGAACTAGTTTTGGTAGCCTGGGTTAGTACGATCGAGTACCCTCATCATCGCGTCAAGATACAGTTGCTCACGTTCCGCACGAGAGTGGCTGTCATGCTCGGGTGGGGTTTTAACTTGCTTGACGATGTCATCGCTTAACACCTGCAGCTCGGCCCCTGTACCCATTGCACAAACCTGCGAACGACAAACCCTCTCCAGCTTGTATAAGCGGCGGTAGGCTTGCGCCACGGTATCACCCACTACCAGCACACCGTGGTTTTTCATAAACAGCACATGAGTATCACCACTGAGTAATCCCGCCAGACGCTCACCTTCTTCCAGCGTATCTGCAGTGCCTGCATAGTGATCATCATAAGCCACATGCCCATGAAAAAAAGCAGAGGTCTGGGACAATGGCAGCAGGCGATTATTTTGCAGCAAATTCAGTGTCACAGCCCAATGCTGGTGTGTATGCAAGACGACTCTGGCACCGGTTATCCGGTGTATTGGTGCATGAATGCACTGCGCTGATAATTCGACTGCTCCCTCACCCTGGTGCACCTTGCCGCTTTCATCAAACACCAACATATCGGATGCGCGTGCCTCAGACCAGTGCAAACCAAACGGCAGAATCAGATATTGGTCTTCGGTACCCGGCACGGTTACCGTAAAGTGGTTGTCGATACCCTCTTCCAATTGATCGTGTACTGCCAGCCGATGAGCTGCTGCCAGATGCACCTTGGCCAGCTGAACCGGGTCTGTTTCAGCCGCGCCGATGTTGGTTTTGGAGCGGAACGGTTTAACTTGCGGATCCGACATGTATAGAACCTCAGGTTTCGTGACGCATATGGGGGAACAATACCACATCGCGAATTGACGGAGATGCAGTCAATAGCATCACCAGCCGATCTATACCGATACCTTCACCGGCGGTCGGTGGCATGCCGTATTCAAGTGCGCGGATATAGTCGGCATCGTAGTGCATCGCTTCTTCATCACCGGCATCCTTCTCTGATACCTGCGCCATAAAGCGATCTGCCTGGTCCTCGGCATCATTGAGCTCCGAGAAACCATTGGCAATTTCGCGTCCACCCACAAACAACTCGAATCTGTCAGTGACAAACGGGTCGTCATCGTTGCGTCGAGACAATGGCGATACTTCAGTTGGGTAGCGCGTGATGAAGGTGGGGTCGATCAACCTGTCTTCGACAGTAGCCTCAAAAATCTCGGTCTGGATTTTGCCCAATCCCCAACCATCCTTTAGCGCAATCTTGTTTTCCCGGGCAATGGCCGATGCAGCATCAAAGTCGCCCAGCTCTTCCAGTGTGTACTGTGGATTCAACTTCACGATGGATTCAACCAGCGGAATGCGGGCAAACGGCTTTTCAAAATCGAAACGTGTTTCACCGTCTTCTGACAATATCGACGTAGTACCAACTACATCACGTGCCAATCCACGGAACATTTCTTCGGTCAAATTCATCAGATCTTCGTAGGTCGCATACGCCTGGTAAAATTCCAGCATGGTGAACTCGGGATTATGTCGCGTCGACAGACCTTCATTTCGGAAATTGCGATTAATCTCGAACACCCGGTCAAAACCACCGACTACCAGGCGCTTAAGATACAACTCGGGTGCGATGCGTAAAAACAAATCCATATCCAGCGCATTGTGATGAGTGACAAACGGCCGCGCGGTAGCACCCCCGGGTATGACTTGCATCATGGGTGTTTCCACTTCCAGATACTGTCGCTGCAACAAAAACTGACGGATATAGCCGATAATGGCAGAGCGCAATTTGAAAATCGCCCGCGACTCTTCGTTCATGATGAGGTCAACATAACGCTGGCGGTATCGGGTTTCCTGATCGGTAAGACCGTGGAATTTCTCCGGCAGCGGGCGTAGTGATTTGGTCAGCAACCGAATGCTGTCGGCCTTGACCGATAACTCACCGGTTTTTGTCACAAACAAAATACCCTCGACCGCAACGATATCTCCGATGTCCATTTGCTTGAAAGCCGCATAGGGTTCTTCACCAACCCGGTCGCGTTGAGCAAAAATCTGGATCGAAGCACTGACATCCTGGATCGAGGCAAAACTGGCCTTGCCCATTACCCGTCGTGACATCATGCGACCGGCAACAGAGACTTTGACTTCGGTTGAAGCAAAGTCGTCAGCGGTCTTTTCGCCGTGTTCAGCCAGCAAATCAGAAGCCTGATCGGCTGGCTGGAAATCGTTGGGAAAGGCCTGGCCTGCATCACGCAAGACCATTAATTTTTCCCTGCGTTGGGCAATCAGCTTGTTGTCGTCCTGCTTGGTGGCATCATCGGCTTCCGCCGTTGCTGATTCACCAGTAGCAACACTCTGATCTGGCTTGTTACCCATGATATGACCTTTGGTTATTTCCGAATTAGCGACAGAAAAGCCGTCGCAGTTTTTGTTGCCGAAGCATTTTTTGCTGCACTGGCGATTAAGTGTAGCGCGTGCGCCGCGCAGATGCTCGTATGACGCGTGCTGCCTGGCAGGTCAAAGACCGGATTTGAGGCTCGCTTCGATAAAAGGATCAAGATCGCCATCCAGAACCGCTTGTGTATTGCCGGTTTCCACGCTGGTGCGAAGATCCTTGATACGGGATTGATCCAGTACATAGGAGCGGATCTGGCTGCCCCATCCTATATCGGATTTACCCTCTTCAACCTGCTGCTGATCACCCTGTCGCTTCTGCAGCTCCAGCTCATAGAGCTTGGATTTGAGCTGTTTCATCGCCGTTGCCTTGTTTTTATGCTGTGATCGATCATTCTGACACTGCACAACAATACCGCTGGGTTCATGAGTTATACGAACTGCGGATTCGGTCCGGTTTACATGCTGGCCACCAGCTCCACTGGCACGGTAGACATCGATGCGCAGGTCTGCCGGATTTATCTCGATATCGATATCATCGTCGACCTCCGGAGCAACAAATACTGCGGCAAAGGAGGTATGCCGGCGGTTTCCGGAATCAAAAGGGCTTTTGCGAACCAGCCGGTGTACGCCAGTCTCTGTGCGCAACCAGCCAAAAGCATATTCACCCTGAAAACGAATGGTGGCGGACTTGATACCGGCAACATCCCCGGGGGAGACCTCGATCAGCTCGGTTTTAAAACCGCGACGCTCACCCCAGCGCAGATACATACGCAACAGCATTTCAGCCCAATCCTGTGCCTCGGTACCGCCACTACCTGATTGTATATCGACAAAGGCGTCAGCCGGATCCTGTTCGCCGGCAAACATTCGGCGGAACTCCAGGGCTGCGACCTTGGATTCAAATTCGGCCAGATCCTCTGACACAGCGCTAACAGTGCTCTCGTCATCTTCTTCCCGTGCCAGCTCCAGCAGGTCAGAGGCATCGACCAGTCCGCTGTCCAGAGAATCGATAACATCAACAATGTTCTGCAGCGACGAGCGCTCTTTGCCCAGCTTCTGGGCCCGCTCCTGATCATTCCAGACAGCCGGGTCTTCCAGTTCCGCGAGGATTTCCTCTAACTGCTCCTTTTTGGCAGCATAGTCAAAGATACCCCCTAAGTGCTTCCTGGCGGCTTTTCAAATCTTCGATGTGTTGGACCAATGGGTTAATTTCAATCATCGTGGGGTATTCCTGATGTAATTGCGCTGTTCCAGCTTGCGCTTGCAACCGCCTATTCTAGCAGGCTGGACGATTTCGGTGGGACTGTTACGGCCACTGCAGGCCTCAGATGCAGGCCAGCCCTTACATCGGAAAGAGCTAACCAACGACTTGCAGATACTCAACCTTGAGCTGCAGGGATTGGGCATTGCGGAAATGGTTAACATCAAGACGGTAGGCCAACCGCACGCGGTCACCCACTTGGCTTAAAAGCGGGCTATCGGCTGTAATGCAACCAAACCAGATCGCATCTATTGCAGCGCCAGAAGGTGCAACGCCAGCAGGCCCCGCCGGTACCGGACTGGACGACAGGCCGAGAGTGGGTTTAACCGTCAGTTTGAGATGCCTCTCCTTCAACACACGCTGCGCCACAATCTCAAACTCATTATCAAATAAAGGTTCCGGAAAACCCTGCCCCCAGGGTGCCAGATGCTTTAACGTGTGGGCCGTTTCCATGGTCAAACGAGGCAACTCGAGTTCACCATCAGACATAAGTTGGCGGCTGGGCAAGCGTCCATTCAAACGCCGCATGACTTCTTTTTCCAAAGCGAGCTCGAATTCGGCGAATTGTGCCTCGGCAATATCTAGACCGGCTGCCATCGCATGCCCGCCAAATTTGTCGTATAGCTCCGGATTATCTGTCTGCACCGCCTTCAGAACATCGTAGATATGGAGACCGGCAATCGAACGCGCCGACCCTTTGAGCCTGCCCTCAGCCGAGCGGGCAAAGATGATGACCGGCATATTGAGCTTGTCTTTCAGACGGCCGGCAAGAATACCGATGACCCCTTCGTGCCAATGCGATTCATACAGGCATAAAGAGAGCTTTGCCGTCAGGCCATCCTGTTCAAGGTCAGACAATAGCTGATTGACCAATTCGTCTGTATCAGCTCGCATCTCAAGCTCGAGACTGCGTCGCTGGGCATTGAGCGTATGCAGCTGCTTTGCCAGCGACATGGCAGAAGCCGGGTCTTCCGCCAACAAACACTCGACCCCGATTCGCATATCAGACAAACGACCCGCTGCATTCAAGCGCGGACCCAACACGTAGCCGATATCCTGCGCCACCAGTTCGCCCGGCTTTTTGCCTGCCAGCTCAAGCAATGCGAGCACACCCGGTCGAGTGCGGCCGACACGAATACGACGCACCCCCTGCTCCACCAAAGTTCGGTTAACCGCATCGAGGATAACCACATCGGCCACCGTTCCGATCGCAACAAGATCAAGAAAAGCTGCCAGATTAGGCATGTCAATCTTTTGTTGTTCAAACCAGCCACTTTCGCGAAGAGATTGCCTGAGCGCCGCCATCACAAAAAAGATCACTCCCACGCCTGCGATATTCCCACTGGGAAACCGCGCACCGGGTATGTTGGGGTTAATCAAGGCGGCCGCTCTTGGCAGCACCGGGGGCGGCAGATGATGATCGGTGACCAGCACGTCGATTCCGAGATCCCGCGCGCACTCGACGCCTTCTACCGAGGCTATGCCATTGTCAACCGTGACGATCAGGTCGGGTTTATCGTTTGCGGCAAGTTTAACCACTGCACTGGACAAGCCGTAGCCATGCTCAAACCTGTTCGGCAGAAGGTAATCCACCCGGTTTGCACCCATCGCGCGCAGAGCCAACACCGCCAGCGCCGTGCTGGTAGCACCATCGCAATCATAATCACCCACCACCAGAATTCGCTGCTGTTCAGCTATAGCCTGGCTCAATACGGCAACTGCCTTGTCCATATCCAACAGCAATGCGGGTGACGGTAACCCGGACAAGGAAAAATCCAGCTCGGTTGCATCCTGAATGCCGCGATTTAACAAGAGTCGGGAAAGCAGTGGGTCATCATGTAATGGGGCGCTCTGATGCGCTCTCAACGGATCTGCAATTGCAGCTGCAGGCAACTCGCGCCTGACTATTTCAGTGACTGCCATAGGGGTTTTGGTCGCGGTGACCCGGCAGGGAGTGATCAGCGCCTGCTGGTGGCCTGTCTTGCAATGAACGGAGATCATCACGAAACCCGGAGCGCCAGAAACACAACAAATCAGCAAGGCTTGCAGCCACCGAGGTGCCATCGCACGGCAGCAGCTCCAGGCTCCCGAGCTTACCTCGCCATAGCCTGCTCTGTGCCGAGGCGATCAGTTTTTCAAGCCTTACCAGCACGGCTTCGATCTGCTCGGATTGGCCGGCAACCACCGCACGTTCCAGAGCGCGCTCAACCACGAGTAATGCCGGGGCAGGAACGGAGGCAGACTGTGCATTACCAGCTTTATTGTTGTTGGCCATACGGCCATCGAGGCGGCGCACAGCCTGCGCACTTTCGGCTAACGGAAATTCGCTGATTGCCGACAAGCGAGCCAGACCCCGCGAAAAAGCATCATCTGCATACAGACGAAGTCTTGGTTCGGCGCGGCGTGCTGGTAAACCATGACCGCCAAAAAACCAGAGTGAATTTAATGGCAGCAAGCCCTCGGCTTGTCGCTTGAGATTGACCGGGTGCTCGTGCAGCAGCATTTGAACTTCAGTCAGCAATTGCTTCCAACCGTGAGCAGATTCTGAATCAGGTAAAAAATGCGATATGTTTCGCCCGTTTACCTGAGTCACCGGCAAGGCTTTTAAATCCCCGGCACGCAAGCTGGCAGATTTTCGCAAAGATAAAAACCAGCGATAGTTGCAGCCAACTGAAAACATCAAACCGTCTTCTTCAAAATGATGATTCAAATCGCTCACGATCTGCTCGGCATCATTATTTGACAGATCCAGAGCCCGGGATGAGTAAAGGCGTGCATTGTCGCTATCGGCTTTTAGATGAACAGGGTCTGCCCGCACGACTGACACGGCACTTTCAGAAAAATCTGCCAAATAGGTGCATTGGGCAACCGGCAAGGCATCTGCAGAGACGCTTTCATAGCCCAGACTGTGCAAAACGGCCTGCTCAGTGGTTTGTAAATCGTTGGTACCACGATCAGCACGGTTCAATAGTCGAATCAACAGCGGAAACTGCGATGACGACTGATCCAGCCTGGCTAGAACCTCAGGTTCAAACAGTGCAGGTACAATAACGACCAGCTTGTCTCTAGCGATTAATGTCATGCGCAGGCAACTCGTGACTTGGCAAGTTTACTGCACTGGATCAGAACATAACGTTGGCTGGCATATCGTGCTATAAAACCCGGCAGCAAGGTCAACGTTGACGCGCTGACCACCCTGAGGCTATCCAGCCGCCCAGCTGAATGTGCAGCCTGAAGCATTGCCACGGTTTTAACCCCGCAGGCAAAGGCAGTGATAGCGCTATAAATCATCCGATTCGCGCTCAGTGACTGAAGATGTTAACCATCCGTCAATTATATAGGCTGCGACGGCTGCACACCAATTCCAAAGGGAACCTATTGCATGGACTGCACTCAGAATATCAACTTAATTGGCAGCCAATCATTTGCTACCCGGAAGGGGTTCAAACCAAGCATTGATCGATAAAAAAATATAATGACTAACAACAAAAAATTTCTTCTTTTACTGCTTGCGCTGTTGATCCTGGCGTTTTTTGTTTTCGATCTTGGACGCTTCCTGAATCTTGACTATCTCAAAAGCCAGCAGCAAGCCTTTGACGCTTACTACGACGCCAACCCTGTCTCGACGCTGGTTATCTATTTTCTGATTTATGTCGGGGTAGCAGCTCTGTCACTTCCCGGTGCCGCAATTATGACATTGGCCGGTGGTGCTATTTTCGGCTTGGTGACCGGTACCATCGTGGTCTCTTTCGCCTCCTCTATCGGTGCCACTCTGGCGTTTCTGGCATCCCGGTATTTTTTACGAGACAGCATCGAGAAACGCTTTGGTACAAAACTCAAATCACTAAACGACAACATAGAGAAGGACGGCGCGTTTTATCTGTTCACCCTTCGACTGGTCCCACTGTTTCCGTTCTTTGTTGTCAATCTCGGGATGGGTCTGACCAAACTGAAAACCAGCGTTTTTTACATTGTCAGTCAATTGGGCATGCTGGTAGCAACCATTGTCTATGTCAATGCCGGTACACGACTGGCAAAACTCGATTCTCTGTCCGGCATATTGTCGCCTGGCTTGTTACTTTCATTTGCATTGTTGGGAGCTCTTCCATTGATAGGCAAAAAGATTGTTGATCTGATCAACGCAAGACGTGTTTATGAAGGATTTGAAAAACCTGAATCGTTTGATCGCGACATCGTGGTCATTGGTGCAGGTTCGGGAGGCCTGGTTTCCGCCTATATCGGTGCTGCGGTAAAAGCCAAGGTCAGCCTGATCGAGCGACACAAAATGGGCGGTGACTGCCTGAACACAGGTTGTGTGCCGTCAAAGGCCCTGATTCGGTCAGCCAAGCTAATGAACCAGATCCAGCATTCACAAAAATATGGCGTAAAGGAAGCCAGTGGCAGTATCGATTTTGCAGAAACAATGGCACGTGTACACAAGGTTGTTGAAAAAATCGAACCCCATGATTCTGTCGAACGTTACACCGGACTTGGGGTTGATGTAATCCAGGGCGAAGGCAAAATCACCTCTCCGTGGACTGTCGAGGTCAATGGTAAAACCTTGACGACCCGTAATATCGTGATTGCAACCGGAGCCCGACCATTCGTACCGCCGATCGAGGGCCTCGACTCAGTAGACTATCTCACTTCAGACAATCTGTGGTCGCTGAAAAAGCAGCCCAAGCGTCTGGTAGTGCTAGGTGGTGGTCCAATAGGATGCGAATTGGCGCAATCCTTCTCGCGATTGGGCAGTGAAGTTTGGCAAATCGAAATGATGCCGACAATCATGGGCCGTGAAGACCCCGAGATCGCAGAGCTGGTTAAAACCAAATTTGAATCTGAAGGCATCCATGTGATGACGGACACCAAAGCTGTCGGGGTGAAAAACGAAAACGGCGTCAAGTCACTGGTCTGCGAGCAAGGTAATGACACGATCAGCATAGAGTTTGACGAAATCATAGTTGCAGTTGGCCGATCTGCACGGCTGACGGGCTTCGGGCTCGAAGAGCTGGGTATTGAAACCGGCCGCACTGTTGAAGTTAACGACTATTTGCAGACCAAATATCCAAATATATATGCGGTGGGGGACGTTGCCGGCCCATACCAGTTTACCCATACAGCATCTCACCAGGCTTGGTATGCCGCAGTCAATTCTCTGTTTGGAACATTTAAAATGTTCAAAGCGGATTACCGCGTTATTCCATGGGCCACCTTTACCGACCCGGAAGTTGCCCGGGTCGGTCTTAATGAGACAGATGCAAAAGCACAAGGCATCGAATATGAAGTGACAACCTATGGCATCGATGATCTGGACCGAGCTATTGCTGATGGTAGCGACTACGGTTTTATCAAGGTGCTGACCAAACCCGGCAAAGATAAAATCCTCGGTGTCACTATCGTTGGCGAACACGCTGGCGACCTGATCGCAGAGTATGTGATGGCGATGAAACACAACCTCGGACTCAATAAGGTGTTGGGCACAATCCACATATACCCGACGCTTGCCGAATCCAATAAATATGTTGCAGGGGAATGGAAAAGAGCCCACCAGCCCGAGAAATTACTGGCCTGGATTGAAAAATACCATGCCTGGCGACGAGGCTGACGCAGAAAATGCGTTAGCTACAATAAATATCACACAGGGTTTCTATCAGCCTTTTGGCATCCGCACTGGAGATGGAGTAATGCACGTTCTGCCCTTCTCTTCTTGTGCTGACGAGATTTTCCCGGCGCAGCACCGCCAGATGCTGTGATAGCGCAGATTGCCCAATGTTCAGATGACCCTGCAGTTGCTGGACTGTTTTATCACCCTCGCACAAATAGCAAAGTGCCAAAAGCCGTGACGGGTTAGACATAACACCCAGGATCGAGGCTGCCTTGGCAGCATTTTCATGTAGTTGTTCTATCTCCATAGCTGGGATCTTACCTCGAATAGAGCTTTTGCCTGCGACAATGTTTGCATATATTAGTATATTCTAATATTCTAATATATCATCACGGCAAAAGCTGGAGAGAACTCTGATGTCAGACATGTCCAATGCAAAGTCAATGTCCATTATAGTCACCAAGGGTTCCCTGGATTGGGCCTATCCACCGTTTATTCTCTCAACCACTGCCGCCGCGATGGATATGAAGGTATCGATGTTTTTTACCTTCTACGGTCTGCCATTACTACTGAAAAACCTCGATTTGAAACTCAGCGCATTGGGGAATCCCGCGATGAAAATGCCGATGGCAGGTATGCATATGGGATTACCGAACGCGGTATCCATGATTCCCGGCGTTGACCGGGCTGCCAGCAAAATGATGAAAAACCTGATAGACAAAAAAGGGGTGGCCTCTATCGACGAGCTGCGCGATTCTGCGGTTGAACTGGAGGTTCAAATGATTGGCTGTCAGATGACGCTGGATTTATTCGAATATTCACCTGACGACATGATTGACGGTGTCGAGTTGGGTGGAGCAGCAACTTATCTGGAAGTAGCCAATAACTCCGACATTAACCTGTTTATCTAAAGGTTCAGGCCCGGTGAATCAAGGCCACAGATTGAAGATACTTGATCTATCGCTGGTCTTACCTGTTTAACCAACTTGGAGCTCATCAATATGAAACTTGCCATTTTAAGCATCGCCGTATCTTTCCAGCTATTCGCTTTAACCGCCCAATCAGAAGCCTTTGACAAGGCAAATGCGGTGGCTGAAGCGAAAGCGACTACCAAAGCATTTGGCGGCGCACTCAAGAAAGAACTGATCGCCGCCATGCAAGCGGGTGGGCCAGTGAATGCACTCGGGGTTTGCAATACCGAAGCCATGCCCATCACAGCCAAGGCAGCTGCGGAAAACGATGCCGATGTATTTCGCGTCAGTCTGAAAAACCGTAACCCCGATAATGTACCCAATGACTGGCAGAAACCCGTCCTTGAGGACTTCGACAAACGTGCAGCCAGCGGTGAAGATATTGCTACCATGGCTTCAGTTGATGTTGTTGATGTCGACGGCGGCAAACAGTTGAGGTTTATGAAGGCATTGCCGACCGAGGGTGCTTGCCTGGCTTGCCATGGGCAACAGCTCAGTCCTGAAGTACAAGCCAAACTTGATGAGCTCTATCCTGAAGACAAGGCGACAGGCTATGCCTTGGGCGAGGTGCGTGGAGCAATTGTTGTTATCAAAGACTACGAAGGATAGCGACTAATTAGAACCTGTTGTTCGCCGTTCCGGCATACGACTCTCGCACACAATACCCGTATTCGACCCGTATTCGAACTTGGCAAATAGTCCGGGTCGCACCAGAACTGAACGCCAGTACTGCAAATCGCGGTACTGGCGGGATCTGGCAACACTCAACTACAACGATCCTCCAACCGGCAGCCCACTGGGCACACTGGCTGGCCGCGACTGGTCAAAACCGTCATCGTTCAGCGCATCGAGAAAAGCTTCAATGGCATTAATATCATTGTTGTTCAGATTGGGCAGATTGCGAAAATCGGCGTCCAGCTGATTGTTCGGCACGTTGGGGTTATCCGAGCCGTTTGGATTATCATAGAAATCGATCACTTCATCGAGATCCGTTTCCTGGCCTCCATGAAAATAAGGACCGGTAAAAGCCAATTGCCTCAATGTAGGTGTACGAAAGCCAAAGTTGCCGTCACCGTCATCAGGCTCTGCCAGCCCGTTAGCTTCCGGCACACCCAGCACGTGTGTTTCGAAATCCGAGAACATCGGCCCACTGTGACATTCTGCACACCCGGTTTCAGCAAACACCTCCATACCATTGAGCTGCTGCGCTGACATCGCCGCGGCATCACCCCTCATCCAACGATCAAAAGGTGTGTTGTTGGCGATCAGAGTGCTTTGAAAATCCGCCAGCGCCTCACCGATAGTGGCGACGGTCGCGACAGGGCTTCCATAAGCCTGCTGAAACAGGTTTTGGTACTCGGGGATTGCATTTAACCTGCTGACCACAACTGATTCGATTTCGGCTTCTGAAAAGTTATCACCACGCATCTCTTCGCGCGATCGGATTGGCTCCAGTGCCTGATTTGCGAGGCTTTCAGTGCGATTGTCCCAGAACATCGGGGCTGTTGCCGGATCAAACAGTCCCAACTCGTTAATACCGTTCCAGATTGTATTGATCACACTTTGGGCGTTTCGAGGCACCTCACCAATCTGGCCCGGAGTTCTGCCTGGTCCGGTACCGACTCCACTGGTTCCCGCTGATCGTGCCCTGCCATCGCCATAGCCGAACTCTGGCAAGTGACAAGTCGCACAAGCAGTATCCTGATCTCCGGACAACACCGGGTCCCAGAACAGCATGCGACCCAGCTCCACTCCGGCGCTGGATCGATTGACTGTCGCCTCTGGCAGAGAACTGAAAATCACGTCTTCCACTTCAACGGTCTGCACACCGCCTACCTGAACAATTGGCTCTTGGTTAATTGGATCCTGAACAATTGGATCCTGAACAATTGGCTCCTGGTCAATCGGCTCCGGGGCATTCTGCTCTGGGGCATTCGGCTGGGGGGCGTTGGGCTGCTCATTTGCAGCTGAAGGACTTTCGGTACCCGCCAAAGCGGTACTGGTGCCATCCGTCAGATCCGTTTCCCCGTTAGTCCCTTCACCACTACAACCAACCACCAGCAGCATTGGCAACAACAGTTTAAACCCATTCGATGTTCGCCCATTCCAGCAGAACCCAGGACACACAACCATCAACAGCTTGCTATATTTCAACATAGTATTTCGACCTTGATATTTCCATTCACATTCTGAAAATTAAGTGGCACAGCCAGATCATCTTCCAATTTAATTCGCCAAATCACGGGGCATAGAAAACATCGTTCTGAAGCTCATTGCCAATTACTGTGTTGTCCCTGATCACTTGTGCAAGCGTTACGCCACGCACCCTGTCAAGCTCATCATCATCAAGATAATTTTCGTACCAAAAGCGGTCTGCGTCTCGTAACTCGCCAAACTGCCTGACGATAATCGAGTGGAACAAGGGACCAAGCTGTGAGCCTTGCTGGCTAAGCGGGGTTTCTGCGAGGCCACCAATCCAAAGATCGACTTTGGCCACATCACCATAGGCATCCTGCAGTGATTGATTGAGTTGCGCATCATCGCTAATCTGATCAAACGAGGTAACGGGCTCCAGCCCCATGGCTGCTCTGGCCTCGTTATAGAATGGCAATCCATGATCTCTTCCGCGTTGAATGTTCAATGAAATCAGATCAAGTCCCCCAGCACCCGGAGGCCCGAAAAGCAAGTTACGCAGTGTGTGGATTACTTTGATATCGATGGTCTGATGTGACTGCGAAGCCAGCCCACGCAAAATCGAGCTGATTCCTCCTTCATTGGCAAACACTTGTGGAGCGTTAAAAAAGGCATTACGCAAACCGAGTGGGCTTGACGGCAGCTCTTCACCATTAGCCCCTACCAGCAACACATTATCGCTGACCATACTGTGTCCCAAACGATAAGCCGCTGCGGAGAACTCATTGTAAATAGTCGGATTCAACGATGCGTCATACCCTGAATATTCCGGTAACGCCCCGGAACCCAACAGAGCTGGCAGGTATTCGTTGTAGGTAATAATCTGCAACTCCGCGATAACAAGTCGCCTGGCTGCCTCAAAATTTTCGTTTGCGCTGGCATTCGGATTCTCCTGCGTCAGCAAGCCTGCCAAGCGATTGTGTTCACGTACCCACAAGGTGTGCATCGCAGCAAGACCAGCCTGTTCATTTGCTCTGACATCACCTGCCAGAAAGAGTGAGGCGGGATCCCCCACCGGGCCGTTTGCATTAGCGAGATTTGAAGTATTAAACGGCAGCAGATCTCCAGCACTGGTGCGCAGGAACGGACTGTCCGGCCCCTCTCTCAAAGCCTGCGCACGCTCTTCATTGGATCCGTAGATCATCGACCCGTCTATCCAGCTGGTGATTTCGTTTTCCTGTTGTCGTACATTGCCGACATCCGTTCCGGTATCCGGATCATAAAGCGCACGATTAAACGGGATGACCACGGTACCAGTGCTATTGGGGTCAAAATACGGATCTCCGGTTGGCACCAGGATGTCCTGGGATTCTTCCTCACTGCCGTCAGTCAAATCGAGATCATGATCGATGAACTGTCCCCATTGCCAAAGCATGTCGCTGGTCCCGTAGGGGTTGGGCAAGCTCTCATTTTCTCCCTGATTGACGATGGTATTGCTGATTTGCCGCGGACCTGCACGGTCGGTGAAAGTCATGCTGCTTGCACCGTCGCTGTAGCTGGCAACACCGATACGCTGCAATTGAGCAAACGATGCTCCCCATTCGATATTGTCCAGATTGTTACTGGTGCCGTCATAAGTGCGAACCTCTTGCCCACCGACAAAGTCACGTTCAGAAAAACGTCCATTTCTCCGCGGCTCTCGAGCCCGCTCTCTACGATCTCTGCCCCCATTCGGAATACCCTGAGGTGATCGTCGAAGACCTGTAGCAGAACTACCCTCTTCTTCGCTCTGCAGCGATGCAGAAAAATCAGGAACACTGTTCAGCTGTACATCGCCATCCCCGTTGAATACTTCATCCCCGGGATTCGATTCAGCGCAAGCACCAAGCACACTCGCAACAAGCAGCACTACCATGGCTTTGTGTGTGTCGTATTGGTAATTTTTCACAGCGATTTCACTCCTGATCTATCAACATAAAAAACTACCAACGCAGCTTTCAGAAATCGGTTGACAACATCAGGCATAAAACAGGAAAAACTTTCAGGCGCGATACAGGATTGAGTGGCAGTTAACAGTTTGAAATTAAAAAACGAAGAGATTGAAGAGGAGAGACACTGGAGAGGAAAAACAAGTACGGTAGTGACACTGCCACCATCGGGATCAAGGTCCAGAACTACCTGTAGATGACAGGACTATCGGGTATTAAACGATACCCTGATGGATAAGTGTAAACTGGGACTTGCTCTGAAAGACAGTGTACGAAGTGATCTGGATTTTAATGGCTGAAAAGTCCCCCCTAACCAG
>CALFCE010000169.1 GCA_937951215.1 uncultured Granulosicoccaceae bacterium | reverse complement strand
CTTCGGCCCACGCCATCACAGCGCTGGCCAGTGAGCGGGCATCTCCATCCTGCAGGGCCTTTTTCATGGGTTTGATGGATACCGATTTGTAAGCTTGCGACCCGACAGCCGTTGCAGCTGTTTGCATCTGCCTGGGTCGCCGCAACAGCAAACCAAGCAAAGTCAAACCCCAACCCACCAGTGCAGCTACAGCCAGCCAGCGCCAGAAGCCGGCAACCTGACCAGGGCTGGAAAGCGGGCCTGCAAGCGGCCCTTGATTGGCCTCGGGTATCGCGTCCGAACCGGCTTGCGCGATTGCACCTGGCTGTGATGGTGCAGCCTGGCCATCCGCCATGGTTGCGCCGTCCACCTCACCACCGTTGCCTGACACACTCCCCGAGGGAGTTGCCGGCTGCGCTGCATCCGCGATTGCCGGCAAAACGCTAATGACCTGCTCAGGCACGGTTGCGAGACGATAGGTATTTTGCACAGTGTCAAACCAACTGACGTTAATAGCCGGCAGCGTCAGTGTGCCACTGGTCTGTGGAATCACTGCCCACTTGTCGGTGCGAATCGCACGCAGTGAATTGTTAACCGGCTCGCTACTGATCTCGGGCTTGTCTGCATAGATCTTCAGCCCTGCTTGTTGCGATGGTTCGAGGATAGGCAGTTGTTCGCTGGAGACCCCATCAGCCCGCATTTGGATCACGCGTGTGATGGCTTCACCCACCCTGACCTGTTGTAAATCACCTTCCCACTCGGCTTTCAGTTCCAATGATCGTGCTGGTATCCACCAGCCAGTGGCTGCTGCATCGTCAGGCGCTTGTGGGCGAGGCTGCACATCAACCACGATCTCTTCACTGCGTCTGCGTAACACTTTCGTCTGCCCGAAGAACCCGCCGAGAGCATTGGGATCTGCCGGTACCGATACCGTCAACTCCGCCGGGGGGATCGTAAACTGACCACTTTCCTGCGGAAACAACGCATAGCGTCGTTCCAGCACACGATACTGCCTGCCATCCCGGGTCTCGATATACCCTGTGTCATCACCCAGACGTTCACTCTTCAAGGCATCTCCGGTGGGTTCTGACATTTTTCCATCTACAATACGAACCGCGCTGAAAAAGCGGATCGTGTAGATAATCTGCGCTTGCACATAGGGTTGCGGATTATCAATCTCGACCTCCAGAAACACCTCTGCATCAACAGCACCGGTCACTGAAGGATCAGGTTCAGTCACCGCGACCGTAATGGGCTGCGTGGAGAAACCATTGACCGACAACTCGGGAATCAATAGGTCACCAACCCTGGCTGGCTGCAAATCTATCCGCCAACTCTGTACATCGGTGGTCTGGCCATTAACAATTTTTATTTCTCGTGACTGAGAGGTCCCGATAATCTCGAAATCATTACTCAAGGGAGCAAGATCAAGATCCCCGGTCACGCCATCCGCCACAATAGTCAGTGTCAGGCTTTGGTCAAGGGTAAGTTGCTGCCGGTTGACCTGGGCTTCAAGGCTGGCTGCAACGACGACCTTGCTGAAAAACAAAACCAGGGCCACCACGAGGCATTGACTCAATGCCAAAAAAGACCGCCCACTCCAGTGTCCGGATACAGCACAGACAAACCGATTATTGCTCACCACGGCTCTTTACTATCTCCTATTGATGGATAATCAGAGGCATGACTGCGTTGCAGCTTGCGACGTAATAAGCCGGCAGGATCATCCGGTATTTGCCGCAACCATTGTTCAGTGGCTTGCTCTGATTCTGTCATCGGCTCGCGCATCATTTCTTCGCGTTGTAATTCCTCGGCAGCTTGTTCAATCGCTTGCTGCAAGGCCTGTTTTTCCTGTTCGGTTTGTTGCAGTTGGCTTTCATCGATGGGTTGGGATTCAGCATTTTTCGTTTCGTTTTGCTGCTGCCCGGACTGTTGTTGCTGTTCTGGCGACTGCTGCTCGCCAGATTGATTGTTTTGGTCTGCCTGTTGTTGCCCATCAGAATTTTCTGTCGGATCCTGTTGGTCTTCATTCTGTTCCTGACCCTCACCATCACCTTGCTGTTGCTGCTGCTGTTGCTGTTCCTGCAACTTTTTCAGCTGCTCCACAATCGCCCGATTATGCAATGCATCCTGATGCTGCGGATGAGTTGCCAGCAGCTCATCAAAAGTGGCCAGCGATTGATCGTAGTCACCTGCATGAGCCATTGCGGTAGCAGCATTGTAGAGATCCGGTGTTCGCTCTTGCAGCCCGAATTGCGTCGCTGCCTCGGCAAACTCTCCGCGACGAAACAAACCGGTGGCCGACCAGGCACTGTCACCGGTTTGCTCGGTAAGTTCATCATACTGCCCGTTTTGCAATTGACGCAGCTGGCGTTGACGCTCGCTCTCGCCAAGGCCCAGCAAACGCTCTTTCAGTGTCTCGGCACCAAGCGGCAGCGCTGCCAGAATCAGGGGCAAAAAAAACAACGAAGCAAAAAGCTTTATGCGGCGCGGCATCAGAGTATGCCCCGCCGATAAACCATTGCCGCCAGTGGCAACAACAAAAACAAAAGCCAGGGTGCACGCTCTATCCACTGTTCAAATAACTGCTCAGTTGAGGTTGCATCGTTCTCGGCAGGTGTTTCCAGGCTACTCGACAATGTCCTCAAATCACTATCATCAGCGCTCAGGACGACAAATTCTCCACCCCCGGCGTTCGCCAGCCTCTGCAATCCCGGACGATCAAGGCTCGACACCACAATCTGCCCATCCGGACCCTCAACATAGCTGCCGTCCGCCTGCGTAATCGGGCTGCCAGCCCGGGTAGCCGCACCAAGCACCGATACCCGAAAACCGGCCCCGGCAGCCGAACTGGCAGCTGTAATGTCCTGTGCCTGAACTTCCGAATCTGTGATGATAATGATAGCGCCCCGATTGACAGACGATCTCTCCAGTAACTCCACCGCCTTGTCGATGGCTGGCTGTAAACGACTGCCTTGCACAGGTACCACTGAACTCTCAAGTGCGGGCAGAAAGGCTTTCAGGGTTTCAGCGTCATCTGTCAGCGGGCTGACAACGTAGGCAACTTCACTGAACACCACCAAGCCGGTTTGTTTACCGGCAACCAGATCCAGCAAGTCAGTCACCTTGTGCCTGGCTCGCGCCAGACGAGATGGCTTTAAATCGTCAGCATCCATGGAACGCGAGAGATCAAGTACGATGACCTGCGCTTGCAGCGCGCGAGTCAGTGGCACAGGTTGTTGTTCCCACACCGGGCCCGCCAGAACAAGAATCGCCACCAACCAGCCAAAAATTGACAACAACAAAGGCCAGATTGCATTTTTACCGACAACGGGTTCGAGTATGTGCTCAAGCAATGCCTCGTCTATCACAGCTTCCCAACGGCTGCGCTTCCGGTTGCGCGAGAACAGTATCCAGCACGCGATCAACATCGGTACCAGGGCCAGCAACCACCAGGGACGCAGCAAGGTCAGTGCACTCACTGTCACACTCGCCGCCCCCATAAAAAAGCCACGATAAAACTGAGCAGCAAACTCAAGCCCAGAGGCCAGGGAAACAGCTCGCGTTGCGGACGAAACTGGTTCACTTCCGAATCCGTCGGCTCGAGCTTGTCCAGCTCCTGATAAATTTTTTGCAACTCGTTAACATCACGTGCGCGAAAGTATTTTCCACCGGTAATTTCGCTGATCTGGATAAGCGTTTTCTCATCCAGCTCGCTCCGCCTGACACGTACCGGAAAATTGAGAATGGATCCTGCGTCATCTGAACCAACGCCAATCGAGTGGATACGGATACCACTCTCTGCCGCTATTCTGGCAGCTTCCAATGGCTCCACCACGCCGGCTGAATTACTGCCATCGGTCAGCAACACCAGCACTCGGGATTCTTGTGGCCGATCCCGTAACCGCTTGATGCCAAGGCCAATCGCATCACCTATTGCAGTGGAACGCCCAGCCAGTCCGACCTGAGCTTCCTCCATAAAATGTGCAACGGTGCGATGGTCAAAAGTCAACGGCGTTTGCACGTAAGCTTGCGATCCAAACATAATCAAACCAATGCGATCGCCTTCCCGACGTTTGATGAAGTCACTGGCTACTTTTCTGACAACATCGATACGCGAATAAGGCTGACCACCACTGTACAAGTCGGATTCATTCATGCTTCCGGAAATATCGATACACATCATAAGATCTCGACCGGAAACCGGGGAAGCCACTGTTTCACCAAGCCAGGTCGGCCGGGCCGCTGCCAGTACCAGAAGTAGCCAACACAACAGAGCCAGCCAGAACAGGGAATTACCACGGCGCTTGCCGGACGAAGTCGCGCTCAGTGCTTCAATATTGAAATCGGCCGGAACCTGAAGTGCCCTGCCACCGCTGTAACGGATAGCCGGAAGCAAACGCACCAGCAACGGTAGCGGTAGCAGCAGCAAAGCCCAAACCCAGACAAAGTTGATCTCTCCGGCTCCAAGAATAGTCCCCGGCCCTATCCCCGGTAACGAGATAGCATTGATACCCTGCGGATTCGTAAATCCGCCCAACAGGTCACTCATTGGCCCCGACAACCTGGAATAAAGCCACTCAAACACGACCTTCAAGCCTGCCCTGTTTGTCGACTTCGACGAGGGTAAGTGCGAGGCGCAGCCTTTGCTGATTTTCTTACAAAATCCTCCACCAACTCCACCACAGCCTCAAATTCTGTCTTGTCCATCGATGATTTGCCGGCGGGTTGATATTGCGCATCGAGCAAATGACGCCCACAGCCTTTGGTAAATTCGCGGCTTCCGTGCAACTGATCGAGTTTTTGCAGCCATGCGTCACCAGTGACTGACGCGACATCAGTCCGATGCTGCATCGCCAGCACGACTCGCCGCAGCAAGCGTGAACAGGCCGGCAGCACGTCATGATAGTCACCACTGTCAAGCAGGCCTCTGATGCTGACCAGCTCACGTTTGGCCTCTTCGTGCCAACGTTGTGGTACGCGCCGGCGCATGAACCAGCTCGCCAACAGAGTCAACAACAGCAACAGCGTCAACAGGGCGATTACATGAGCCGGTGCAACGGCTGAGCCATGCAGCTCCGGAGTTTGAATATCACGCAGCTGCTCCAGCAAAGCCTGTTGCGGGTCGGATCCCGCTGCTTGACCCGACAGCTGATTGGAATCAGAACCGGGGTTGGTCGCCAGCGATTGCTCCATCAGGCAGTACCAGCGCGACCGATCATTTGCTCTGCAGCGGCGGCCAGAGGGGTGTCGGTGGAGAGTTCCAGGTAGCGCCCTCTGCCTCTGCTCAACAGTCTCTCAAGATATTGCGATCTCTGCTGATATCGGCTTGCATGTTGCTGACGCCTGGTTTGACCATAGGTATCCATGACCGCTCGGATACCCCTGCCGGACAGCGGATAGAAACCGGGTGGAGGCAACTCCCGCTCCAGGGGATCAGACAAGTGAATCGCACTTAATTCAACTTTTTGCTGTAACGCTGCCAGAGAACCCTCGGCTTGCTCATTGAATCCCGCGAAATCGCTGAGAATTATCACCTCACTCCCACCATGGGCAAGACGTCGAAGGCGCTTCAATTGCTCCGACACAAGATCGGATTCACTCTGAACTACCTCGTGCATGCGGCCGCTGTCAATTTCCCCGGACCGGCTGCCGGCAATACCCCTGAACAGCGCCATCAATCCATTGCGCCCTGCTTGCGGTTTGATTTCCTGATGCCAGTCGTCTGCGAACAGCAAACCACCAACCCGGTCATTGGCAGTGACCGCCGCCCAACCCAACAGTGACGCCAGGCGTGCAGCCATCACGGATTTAAACATGCCCCGTGTTGCAAATTGCATTGATGCGCTGCAGTCCACTACGAGAAAAAAAGGCCTTTCCTTCTCTTCAACAAATAATTTGGTATGGGCAGTGCCACTGCGCGCAGTCACGTTCCAGTCAATCATCCGGACATCATCACCGGGCTGATAACTCCGCACTTCGGAAAAATCGAGGCCGCGCCCCTGCACTTTTGAAACGCTCTGACCAACGCGTGGAGCCCTCACCCGCTTGCGCTTGACACGCAACAGCGCCTGCGCGTGACTACGCAGACCGACCAGTTCGTCGACAGAGGTTGCCACGGGTGATGCGAACGTCGACGCGTGCAGTTTGATTGCAGGTTTGTCGTGCGCAGGCTTGTGATTGACAGCTTCGGCTTGCATTGGCGCGTCAGGGTACCGCCAGATACGACAACAGCTGATCGATTACCGTGTCGGTGGTTATGGCGTCGGCTTCAGCTTCATACGACAGCAGGATACGATGTCGCAAGGTATCGTGTACAACTGCCTGTACATCTTCCGGAGATACATAATCACGCTGATTCAGCCACGCATGCGCTCGCGCGCAGGCATCGAGTGCGATGGTCCCACGTGGACTCGCACCGAAGGCAATCCAGCGCGCAAGATCAGGCGACACCGATGCAGGATCCCTGGTGGTGGTGACGAACCTGAGCAAGTACTGCTCGACATCATCGGCCATGTAAACATTGAGAACTTCCTGCCGGGCGCTAAACAGCAAACCTGCCGACAAGCGCTCGCCAGCCTGCTCCGAGTCGGTATCGTTGCCGCTGATGGCAACCGTTTGATCGGCGTTTACCGCGAGATCGGCATTGGCTGCTCGGGTATTTTCCTCCCGTACCAGTCTCAGAATGTCCCGTTCTCGCGTGGCATCGGGATAATCTATCCGCACGTGCATCAAAAAGCGGTCAAGCTGAGCCTCCGGCAACGGATACGTGCCTTCTTGTTCTATCGGGTTTTGTGTCGCCATCACCATAAACAGTGCTGGTAGCCGATAGGTTTTCAGGCCCACCGAAATCTGCTGCTCGGCCATCGCTTCAAGCAGTGCCGATTGCACTTTGGCTGGAGCACGATTTATTTCATCTGCCAGTACCAGATTGTTAAACAAAGGCCCATGCTGAAACTTGAAACTGCCGTCGGCAGGCCGGTAGATTTCTGTCCCGGTGATATCGGCAGGTAGCAGATCCGGCGTAAACTGTATGCGTTGGTAGTCCGCTTCAATGCCAGTAGCGAGCTCCTTGATGGCGCGGGTTTTTGCAAGTCCAGGTGCTCCTTCAACCAGTAAATGTCCATTGCACAACAGCGCAATCAATAACCGATCCACCAATGTTTCCTGCCCGATGATGCTTTGCTGCAAACGTTGTCGCAGACCATCGATGGCTGAGAGAGTTGTCATTATCAATCTTATCCAAAAAGTCTGTTTTTCGTCCTGACGAGTGTCTGACCGAAAGTGTTCTGTGCAAGTTCCGAATTATATAAAGCTCTGCGCCGAAGCCCAAATAAAAACAATACGATTTGGCCACACAAACCCGAACACCGTGATCCGCGCTGACACCACCTTCCATTCCCGGCCCCGGCCCGGGGGTGGTTCGGGTCCGGCACCACAACGACAGCAGGCCCGATAATAACGTGGCACAGTCCCGAGCCATTTGCTACCCTCCGCTATTTATAAAAAAGATCGTTACAATGGCAAATGTCGCTATTCTGGTGGGATCCGTCTACGGCGGCGCCACATTGGTCGCAGAAGAAGTACAAAGCGCACTTGAGAACCATGGTCACAAAGCCGAGTTGATTGACGAACCAGAGGCCTCAGCGCTCGCCAGAGAGGATATCGACATATGGTTGGTCTGTACCTCAACGACAGGTGCCGGTGACCTGCCGGAGGATCTGGTTGACCTGCATGCCGAACTCGTGAATGCCCCCCCAAGAATTCAGTCCCTGAGATATGCCGTCATTGCACTGGGAGACAGTTCCTACGGCGATACCTTCTGCGGAGGCGGCAAGCAAATGGACGCGGTATTGAGTGATATTGGCGGCGAGCAACTCAGTGAACCCTTGATTCTGGATGCTATTGAAACTGTCACACCGGAAGAAGACGCCGTGCCCTGGGCCGTTGAGCTTGTGGAGGCTGCCAGCCAAAATTCCTGACTCGATCACGCCACGACTGCAAGCAGACTATTTTGCATCCGCTGTTGCAGAGCTCAGGCTCAGGGAACAATATTCACGGTCACGGTTCTGGTCTGATTCAGGTACGAAACTCTCAAGGTCGCAGTACCCTCAGCAAGCGGGGTTACTTCACCGCGCACGCTACCCGAGTTATCAACCGACAGAAATTCGGTACCGGAAGTCACTTCCCAGTTAGCCTGGTTGGTAATGTCCACACGGCTGTTAACGTCATCATCGACTGAATTGTTGGTCACTGCGAACGCTCGCAGTTGTTCTTCCCCATCACTTAAATCCAGTTCCAGAGGGCTATCGTCAGGTTCCAGCTCGATTGAACTGATTGAAGTGAGTTCGACAACGGTCAGTTCGGCCGTTTGCATGATGTCACCACAACTTGCTGTAACGGTGCCGACACCCGGGCTTACCCCCCTCAACTGACCACTGCTTCCACGCGCATTCGACAGCGTCGCTATTTGTTCATCGTTAACGGCTGTCAGGCTCCAATTCACCACGCGCGTGGCGTCATTGGAGGAATCGTCATCACGCAGCGCTCGAGCTCCCAGACCCAGTGACTGTCCTCGTTGAATGGAAATTTCGGATGGCTGCAGGGCTAAGGATGCAAGGTCCGCGTTAATCGAGACGGTCAGATCTGTGCTGGCACTACCGACGCTGGCCCGGAGTGTATATTGTCCCGGTGCCATTGCACCCACCGTAACTGTACCCTCGATTTCACTGACAATTTTGGCAATGGCATTGCTGCCATCCGGCACATCACTGGGGATGCTCCAATTCACATCAAATAACGGACGCTCGGTATTATCGGTAAAAAAACCATCTGCGGTATATGAAGATTCACTGCATTGAGACGCTTCGGTACTACCTTCGATATCGACAATAAAATCAAGCTCCGCATCAGAGACTTCAAGAACAAACTCCGTTGCCACCAGACCTCCCAGTTCAAGACCGACGCTTACCTGCCCATTGGCAAGAGCGGTAAACCGGCCATCACGGCTAATGGCGCCTGCATCTGTATTGCTGATCTTCCAAAACCTGTTTCGTCTGTCAAGAGATACAGCGTTACCTGCCGCATCAACACCAGCAACCGAAAACTGCACGCTTTCATCAATATTGACGTACGCAATGTCTCCAAAGGTGCGATTGGGTGTGATAGAAATCGACACCAGATTCAGGTCACTGGCTTCAACCGATTCCAGCAGTGGCCTGGGATCACCGTCGCAGGCGGATAAGAGAACAATCAAAAATATGCTGATTCCGCGCTGAACCCACTTGCGCACTGAGCACTGTAAAGAACTCGCCCACCCCGTCATCGCAGATTCACCCGCAAACCCAGTCCAATACCGTCGATCTGTATTTCGTCTTCGGTGTAATAGTTTCGATATTCCCCTGTGATCAACACGTTATCCAGCCTGCTCAATCGGCGTGCAAAACCGATACTGATTCTGGCCCCGGAAAAACTCTGTCTGATTCTGCGGGTACCACGGTCATCAGCCTGATTTTGCTCTACTTGCAAATCGACATACCCGAGCAGCATGTAGGCGTGCAGCCTGGTAGCCAGATGTGGAGACTGAAAGCGCAATGCGACCCCGCTGGCCTGCCTGATTTCGACATCGAATATCGATTCCTTGTCACTTGATACTGGCCGATCGATAAAAAAGTCAATTCCGATATCATTAAAGATCCAGAAACCGGCACTTAACTGAGTCGCAGTCGGATAAAAATCAAGCTCGGAATGCCTGACCCCCTGCAATGCAAACTGAACATCAACATAGGGTCGGGTGTTGAGATCACGTGAATATTCAAACGCGTTGCGGGGCGCCGCGTGTGCAGCCTGAGCAAAGGCAATACAGACCAGCAAGATCCAGGCTGGCGCAACAATAGCCATGCTCGATTGGGCCTGAGTCGATCGAGATAGGGTCGATCGGACCAGACAAGATCGGCATAGAACAATTCGGGTTACAGAACGATCCATTTTCAAACGCAGCGCTGTGATTGGTGGTAGCACTGCCAAAAAAAGTAACGCCGATAGAAGAAGTTGCTCTACCGAAGCTGTATCAAAAGGCAGTGACTACAAAACAATAGCAGGTGATCGCAAGTTTTCCCATTGCAAGGTCATCAGCAAGCAGCTTGATAGTGGTTGTGACAAAAATCCGTCATTTCAGGATTCTTTCCAAAGTGAGCGAGGACAATTCGCAGCTGCCTCTACAGTTCCCGGATATCGGGACTGCAGCAGCAAGGCACACCCTTGACCCGCACCCAGCGTCGGTGTGACTTCCCAGACACTGCCTCCCTCACCAACGCTTATTGCCCGCAACTCCTCGACGGATCGAACCACGTGGTGGTTAACCTGTGTCAGTCCCTTGTTTTCGCCGGCGTCAATCTCGGTGGTAGTTTCGATATCAAACGTGATCAAAGACAGCACCGTGTCGCGCGCAACCTCTCCCTCAACGCCAAGCCTTAAAACCCCTTCTTGCAGCTGGACATCAAGTTGCTTTGGCCGGGCGGTTGCATTTTTTAATGCATGGTCAATAAACCTGGCCTGCGATCCGATAGCGGCGTATTCACCATTGATGATCATTTGCGGGGTATACACACCGGTCCGACCACCAAGCTTGCGGGTGTTGTAGGACTGTTGTCTCAGTGTGTACTCCGGATCAGAGAAGGGATCTTTGAAGGCTCCCGCCCTGCCATGTACCAGCGTGTCCCAGTAATCGACATGGTACTCAAGCGCCACCAGTTCAGGATACTCACGGATCAGCTCACCGAGTAATTTATCAGCTGGTGGGCAGGACGAACATCCGTGAGATGTGAAGAGTTCGACGATGGCTCCAGGCACTGGCAGCTCTGCGGCACCCACCTTGGAAGGCAATGCCTGCATGCCCGACAGCAGGGACGCGCCAAGCACGGCAAGGGGCAGCGCCGGCAAGCGGTAACCTGCCCGGGATATCCCCAACACAGACAACCAGGGCCGCGAAAACATACTCGATCTTGTGACAGTTCGGTTTTTCATAGTCCACTCCAGTCAGCTTTTCAGACCACTATCTGACGGATTAGTTGCATGGCCGGGACACCTTCCAGGGTGGAACTCCAGCCCTACTTGGTCACTGGAGCCTTGATGGTGTCAAAGGCGGCAAGTGCTTGTGCCCTGCTGCTTTTCAAATCAACGAGCGGATCCGGATAGTCGAGCTTGCGCAGGCTGTCAGTCGGCAGTTCCCAGGGTTTGTGCAGGTTGCGGTTATCCAGTGCCGCGAGCTCAGGCACAAAGCGCCTGACATAGTCACCATCGCCATCGAACTTTTCACCTTGTAAAACAGGGTTGAATACGCGGAAGTAAGGCGCGGCATCCGCCCCGCAGCCGGCAGTCCACTGCCACCCCATAACATTACTGGCGATATCGGCATCGACCAGAGTATCGCGGAACCAGTTTTCACCTTTTTGCCAGGGAATCTGTAGATTCTTCACGAGGTAGGACGCCACGATCATCCTGACCCTGTTGTGCATCCATCCCGTTTGCCAGAGTTCGCGCATACCGGCGTCAACGATCGGCACACCGGTTTGCCCCCTCTGCCAGGCACGCAGCCGGGCAGGCTTGAGGCGCGGCCAGGGAAAGTTCTCAAACCTCTGATCGAGTGGCTTGTCGACTGTCTTTGGAAAGTGAAACAGCAAATGGTAAGCAAATTCACGCCATACAATTTCCTTCAGATAAGTCTCCGCTCCCGGGCTGAGCCTGGATACGTCCGCACTGCCCCTGCCGGCCTTGAAGATTGCCTGTGCCACCTGCCGGGGGCTGATCTCGCCAAAGTGCAGATGCGGTGACAAACGAGAAGTGCCAGCGTAACCAGGTACATTTCTCAGTTCACCATAGTCATCAACCAACTTGTCAAGAAAGACCCGACATTGTCTGGCGGCTGCTTTTTCGCCTATCTTCCAGTGCCCAAGCATGTCGGTATGCCACGCGATATCCGGCAGCAAACCCAATTGATCCAGAGACTGATCAAACCCTGAAGCCAGCAATTCGTCCGTGCAGGTTGCCGGCGGTGGCGGAATCAGTTTAGGCGCTGGCAGTGGATCGGGAGCCGGCAGTGTTTTCGCAAGCTTGCGCCAATAGGGGGTAAACACACGATAGGGAGAGCCATCGTCTTTGCAGTTTTGCCAGGGTTCCGACAACAACAACCCATTTTCACTGTGTATACGACACTGCTCTGACAAGCGACTTTTTATTCGGGTATCGCGTGCGATCGACACCGGATCATAGCAACGGTTCCAATAGACATCAGTCGCTTTGGTCTTTTGTATCAGTAAAGACAGGCAATCCTCGGCCGGGCCTTGCACCAACAAGAGCCCACTGTGTTTTTGACGGAGCGAACTGTCGAGGGAATGCAGGGAATAGTGCAGCCACGCTCGACTTGCAGCACCAATCGAACTACAACTTTGTGGTGTTGGATCATCAATAAAAACCGGCAAGACGACATCAGCATTTTTGCTGGCGGCAAGCAGGGCAGGATTATCAGCAAGACGCAGATCCTGACGAAACCAGACAATAGCGGTTTTCACTGAATTTCAGCCGAAACATTGTCGATATCCTCATAGGCAAGATCACCCAGCTCTCCACTGCTTAACTCTGCGGCGTTACCTTCATCGGTATCAATGTGCATTTCCAGCTTGTAGGAGTCTTTCACTCTCACCAGTACATCTCCGAAAATCAAATCCCTGGGACCGCCACGTACTGCAACTGCGATCTCCTGGCGATCCTCGACCTGAAACTGTTCAGCATCGTCGGGGTGCATATGAATATGACGACGCGCGCAAATCAGACCTTCCTGTAAATTAACCGTTCCATGTGGCCCCTCAAGTGTGATCGGTGCTGACCCCTGGATCTGCCCGGAATCACGAATCGGCGCATCCACCCCGAGTTTGAACTCATCTGTTCTGGATATTTCCACCTGATCAACGCTACGCAATGGACCCAGCACACGCACACGGTCAATACGGTTGCGCGGCCCGATCAGATTGACGCGCTCCTTGCAAGCGTATTGTCCCGGTTGCGAAATTTCCCGATCGACAGTGGGAGTCGCGCCAGGTCCGAACAATTTTTCAAATGTTTCGGCGGTCAGATGACAGTGCCTGGCACTAACCGCAATCGGAATCGCGCGGGCAGGCCTGGAGGCTTCATTGGTAGCAGCCACCAGTTGGGCGGCTTCATTGGCGATCATCAATTCTTCATTGGTTTTTACAACCAACGCACGCACGCGAGAATGACCTGTGCTGATCTCTGCACAATCGTTATCCTCATCCAGCCTGACATCGGCATTGCGATCAAGATCAATGTGCAAGCCCAAAAACTCCAGACGCTGCAGAATCCTACGCCGCATGCTGGTACTGTTCTCACCAATGCCACCGGTAAAAACGATCGCATCGAGCCCTCCCATGGAAGCTGCATAAGCACCGATGTACTTGCGTGCACGATGAGCGAAAACGTTGATCGACAAGCGCGCTCGATCATGTCCTTGCTCGGCATGATTTTCTATCTCACGCAGGTCGTTACTGATACCCGAGAGTCCCGCAAGTCCGCTGTGATTGTTTAACAAGTCATCCAGCTGATCTACCGTAAAATCACCAGAGCGCAGCAATGACAATAATACTCCGGCATCAACATCACCGGAGCGAGAACCCATAACCAACCCCTCCAGTGGTGTATTACCCATACTGGTTTCAGCCGATCTTCCATATTCAACCGCACAAGCGCTGGAACCATTCCCCAAATGCAAGGTGACAAGCCGAAGATCTGACAGGGGTGCTTGCAAATGGCGGGCAGCTCTTGCCGCGACGTAAGAGTGAGAAATACCATGAAAACCGAATCTTCTGATGCCGTAACGGGCTGCGATGTCCTGATCGATCGCATAGGTCACCGCGCGGCGCGGCATGCGAACGTGAAACGCTGTATCAAAGACAGCCACCTGGGGCAGGTCCGGCATTGCCTCCCGGCAACTTTTTATCGCTGCAAGCGCGTAGGGATTGTGCATCGGCGCATCGGGTATCCTGGCTTTCACCGCAGCGATCACCTCTGCATCGATGAATGTAGCTGAGGTGAATTTTTCACCACCATGAACAACCCGAAATGCAACTGTGTCCGGTTTGTATGAATTAACTGCTTCAAGCACCTGCTGCAAGGCTTTTGCGTGGGTCAGGATTCGGCCTTCAAAATCTTCACCTATACGCTCGATTTTGCCATCACAAAGTGACTTGTCGTGTTCAAAAACACGGTACTTGACGCTCGAGGAACCACAATTGATTACAAGTATTCTCATGCCGCAATTGTAGACCAGTTCCGGATCGAAACAGGGTAAACGTTAACTCTCGAAAAATCCTTGGCAGCCCCACAGTACTCCGGCTTTTAGCCGTTACACTGCGATACTCAGCCTGCACAATAAGTTCGAGCGTTACGAACAGCGCAAGCATTGACGCCAAGGGCAGTCAGCACCTGTAATGGTGCACAGTAACGCAGATCCCACTGAAGGGACATTGAATGCAAGCCGCTATGGTCATCGATATCCAGCAAACTCATGATTCTGCGAGAAGCCTCGTAGAACCGGAAACCCTGTAGAAGCCGCTACTTCTGCCGGTTTGTGGCCACAGGTTGCAGCATACGGTGGATTGCAACGAGGAAAACCGGTTCAGCCGGGAAACCGACAGAACCAGGAAGATTTTTAGTTATGACACGAGATGCCAAGGCCAATTCAGCCGACGCGCAACCGGAGGCCTCTCAGGCACGCCCGGTGTCTCGTATGAGCGCTATTCCACGCTACCTGTCGGCGGTGTTTTCACAGGGTCTGGTCAGTGGCTTTCACTTTATTCTCAACCTGACGCTGGTGCGATTGCTCAGTCTCGAGGATTTCGGTGTCTATGCACTGGCTTTTGTGCTGGCGATTATCACGTCCTCTGTCAGCAATGCGCTGGTGGCCACACCTCTTAGTGTCTACGGACCTGCCGCCACCAACGCCGAAGAACAATCGAATATCGAGTCCGTGCTGGGTAGCTTCATGATGTTTCTGCTGGGTGGGCTACTGGGACTGGGCTTGCTTGCCACCTCTGCCACATCGCTATTTAATGGACAAACACAAACACTGATGGCCGGGCTCGTCTTTGTATTGGCTTACCTGGGACGTCAATACACCCGCAGTTTCGGCTATTCCCGATTCGACATCACATCCGTGCTAATTGCGGACGTCGTTTATGTCAGTGCAGGCGCTATCCTGATTCTTGCTCGCACATTCAGCACTTCCAGCCTGGGGGTGGTTGACGTGCTGTTGATTCTGGCTTTGGCCAATCTGGTTGCGACGCTATTCGAACTGAGCCGCTTATTGCCGGTATCACGTTGGTCTCTTGATTTTTTGAAAACCCGATTTGACGATGTCACTGATGCCTATGCCCCAATCTGGCAAAAGTCTCAATGGGCACTGATCGGTGCGGTTACGACCGTCATCGTATCCCAGGCACACAGTATTATTGTCACTCTTGCAAAAGGCCCGGCAGCCTATGCGCCGCTGGCAGCCGGCTTTGTCATTTTCGGCCCGGTGCGTGTCATATTCACTACGATTCAAAATGTGATTAAACCGGAAATGTCACGCGCGATCGCATCTGGAAACGCTGCCGGAGCTCTGAGACAAACCATTCTTGCAAGTTCTATTTCGTTGATTGCGGTGTCTTTTCTGGTGCTTGCAACCTGGCTCGCGTGGCCTCTGCTGGATCAATGGCTGTACGCGGAAAAATATGCAGATGCGCCGATGCGCAGCATCGTTTTTATGTGGGCTGGCATTACATTGATCTCAGCTGCCCAAAATGGCCCTTTCGCTGCACTACAATCACTCAAAGAATTCAGGCAGCTGGCACTGGCAACGGTCTATGGCTCCATTCTCAGTCTGGTGCTGGTAGCACTCACCCTGGCTTTTTACCCAGTGCATTACTCCATTGTCGGAATCATGGCCGCAGAACTGTTTGTTGTTATCTGGGTTGTACGTTTGGCCAGCGACAGTTTTGGCAGTCGCATCAGCTCTCCAAGACTTGCCTGACGATGAGTTTCCGAATAACAACCCATGGAATTAATCCAGTGACACGTGATTGGCTGCAGGCCAACTGCGGCGACTTGTAACCGAATAGAGGTGACTAGGAAGATGAGCATTGTAATTCTGGTTGGTGGTCAAAGCTGTCAAGGCAACTACGAACACCGTTATCTGGTGGAGCAGTTCCTGGCAACGTTTCCGAATGAGATCAAAGCGATTATCACCACCGAGCCGGTTCGACGCTCAATTCCGGAAAAGATCAAGCGAAACCTCAAACGCGGTAATTTTGGCGAGAAGCTGGCTAGAACTCTTTACAACCGCAAACACCCGAAAGACCCGGAGTTGCTTGGCAACCTCTTGTTTGACAAAGACAAACTGTCTCAAATGCCCGGCAATGACTTGATCACCGTTGTCAGCGGACATAACAACCAAGACTGCGAGGATTTGCTTGAATCGATCAAGCCCGACATTATCGTGGTCTACGGTACAGCCTTGATTCGAGACAACATTTTCACGAAAGCCGGTAATTGCACCTTGAATATGCACACGGGCCTGTCACCTTACTATCGGGGAGACAGTACTTTGTTCTGGCCCATCTACTATAATGATAGGGAGAAGCTGGGCGTAACAGTGCACCAGCTGGTACCCGAAGTTGACGGGGGAGACATCGTCTACACAGGCAACGTTGAGTACGAAAGAGGCGATACAGAAGCGCATATTTTCGCCAAGGGGGTCAAGGTGGGAACTGCTCTCTACCTGCAGGCAGTTAAAGACGCCCAACAGGGAAAGATCAAGTATCACCCTCAGGATCTGTCTCTGGGTCGCGAATTCCGCTGGATTCACCGCACCGTCGCAGCAGAACGCAAGGTTACGGATACCCTTGCCCAATGGGAACTCGAAAATCCAGAGGTTCAACATCCGGCAGATAAACAAGAGCAGTCAGAGCTGCCAAGGCGAAAAGCAGGCTAAATGTACAACGAACCCAACAATTTGATTCGCGACCTGCTGCTGCGCGCAGGTATTGTTCTTTACCGACTGGGCTTCGCGCGCCTTATCCTGCGTTTAACGCGTAGCCGGGTCAGGGCACTGCTCTATCACGCAGTTGAAGACCACGAATCTTCCTACACCCAGCGTCTGGGAGTAACCGTTTCTCCGGCAATGTTTGACGCCAACCTCAGCTACTTCACAAAGTATTACAACGTGATTCCAATAGAGCAGCTTGGAAGCTCCAAGCTGCCCGATAACCCTCTGGTGATCACCTTCGATGACGGATACAAGTCTGTTTACCAGAACGCTTATCCACTTCTGCGTCGATACCGTTTGCCTGCCACGGTCTATCTGATTACGCGTGCGGTTGAAAACCGTTTGGTCTGGGTGAACGAGTTGAACTGGGCAATCGTCGAACGACGCGATCGAGCCTTGCAGGTATGTCACGAGTTCCCTGATCTGCTGGGGCTGGAATCGCGCAGACAAATCGTCGGCATCGTTCAAAACCAGTTTTCACCGACCAATATCCAGCGACTCAGCGATAGGCTCAATGCCGAGATTGATTTTGACCCGCAGCACAACCTGTATGCCAGCGAAAGCGATATCGAAGATATGAAGTCGCACAACATGAGCTTCGGTTTTCATACTCGTGACCACTTCAATCTGAGCAATTGCACAGAGCAGGATCTGCAGGAGCAACTCAATCCGGGAAGTATCGCAGAGTTGATCGATAACAGCAGCTTCGCCTATCCGTTCGGTTACTTCGATACCAAAGCGATCAAAGGTGTCAGCTGTTCCGGCTATCAGCGAATCATGACTGTAGGCAACAACAACAACCGGTTCTCGGCGCGCCATGTTGATCGCACTGAAGTGTTTTCAGCTGATCCAGCCGTTGTATTTGCCAAGCTGGAGGTCGTGGAGCCGGTGATTGCCTTGCTGCGAGGCTGGATGTTCAACCTGCGCTCTACCAAGCAGCGATTAGTCGCCCTTTGGTCCCCGGGCACCTGAATCCAGTCCCTGTTAATAGCCTCCACATTCAAAACAAACTGGCTTACTTCGCTGGTGTTTTCAGAGCTTTTTGGAGTTGCCTGCTCGCTCTAGCATCAATTCAACCAGGGGTCTCCACTCAGGTCACCTGTTTGTTGATCAAAACGCGATTGTGGTAGTCAATATACAGCGCCAGATGATCCTCCAGACGCTCGTTTTTCTTCGTTGTACACCAGGTGCGCCTTGCCAGCCGATTGATCCTGGCTCTTAACATCGCCAGGGTATGATTGACGGTGAACAGCGGATCAAATTGCGTCTTTTTCATTTCTCCCTGACCAGTCACGCACCCTCGTATGCTTTTAAAACGTTGGTGATTCGCATCCGG
>CALFCE010000168.1 GCA_937951215.1 uncultured Granulosicoccaceae bacterium | reverse complement strand
GGCATAATGTTTGAAAAATCCATTGACGAACAAACCGAAGAAGACTGGGATCGTATGATGGCAGTCAATCTGAAAGCACCGTTTCTGGTGACCAAAGGCTTGCTGCCCTTACTTGAAAAATCCGCGGGTCAGGCAGCCATTGTTAATATCGGTTCCATTGAGGGCTTTGCCTGTAATCCCGGGCATACCGCCTACAGCGCGTCCAAAGGTGGGGTGCACGGACTAACGGTAGCCATGGCGATTGATCTGGGGCCGCGTGGAATACGAGTCAATGCCATTGCTCCGGGCTGGATCAATACTGACCTTAATCGCGAGTATGTCGAATCAGTCGGTGATGTCGAGCTTGCCAATCGGGAACTTGCCAAACTGCACCCGCTTGGCAGCATTGGTCATGTGGCGGATGTGGGTGATGTTGCTGTCTGGCTGGGTAGTGACTCGTCGAAATTTGTTGTTGGTGAAATAATAACGGTAGATGGCGCTCGCACCCGCAAGCTTTCTCTGCCTTCGATATTTAATCGTTAGGTGTCGCTATGGCAGTAAAAAGACGCACAAGACAGTCACGACGAGCCGAGCGTACAGCAGTCAGCTTTGATTCCCTGCCTTCGCTACAACGTGGTCTGCCCTTTGTTGATGTAATGACCGAAGAGCAATTGCACAAGCTGCACGACGCCAGCATGCGCATTCTGGAAAACAAAGGCATTGATTTCCGTGATGATGAATCTGCAGAACTCTGGCGTGCTGCAGGCGCTACCGTTAATGGCCACCACATAAAAATACCTCGTGAACTGCTTTTGCAATTAATCAGCACGGTACCCTCTTCGTATACGATGCATGCGCGTAATCCCGAGCGCACAGTCAAGCTTGGTGATGGGCACACCTGTTTTGTTCCAGCTTATGGCGCACCCAAAATTATCGATTTTGATGGCACCCGGCGCAATGCGCGCATGGAGGATTTCGATAACTTTGCCAAACTCGCTTATATGGCGCCGGCCATGCACATGACCGGAGGGGTTCTGGTTGAACCGATGGATGTGGATGTGCCGGTTCGGCATCTTTATATGATGCGCAGCCTGCTGCGTTATTCGGACAAACCGTTTATGGGTATGGTTCTGGGTGCGGACAAGGCACTGGATTCGATCGAGATGGTCAAAAGGGTTTTTGGTGAGGACTACCTTGAAACCCACACTGTAATGACATCTCTTGCCAATGGTAATTCGCCATTGGTCTGGGACCAGACCATGCTGGATGCCGCCAAGGTCTATGCGCGGAATAACCAGGCTATGTTGTACTCACCGTTTGGATTGTGCGGAGCCAGTACGCCGGCCAGTAGTGTTGGAACCATGGCACAGATCAGCGCTGAAGCATTGGCCGGTGTTGCGTTTTCGCAGCTGGTCAGAAAGGGCGCACCGGCTGTTTACGGTCAGTGGCTGGCAACTGTGTCAATGCGCAGCGGTGCACCGATGGCTGGCACAGAAGATATCTGCCTGATCAATATGATGATGGGGCAACTAGCTCGATACTACAAATTACCCTGGCGCTGTAGCGGCATGTGCACCAGCTCCAAGGCTTTTGATGCGCAAGCGGGTTATGAAGCGGCGCGCAATATGTACGGGGTGTTGATGTCGGGCGCGAACTTTGTACTCTCCACTGCCGGCTATATGGAGGGAGCCATGGCGCAAAGCTATGCCAAATATGCGGTCGATATTGAGCAAATGTCCTCCTTTTATCGCCTCGGGCGCGGTGTTGATTTCACAGGGCTCGATTCGGCTCTGAGCGCCATCGATGAGGTCGAGATCGGCAATCACTATTTAGGTAGTGACCACACTCTGGGCAATTTCCAGACCGCGTTCGGGATGCCTGAACTAATGGATCATAATTCCTACGAACAATGGGCAGCCGAAGGCGAGCTGACAACCGAGCAGCGAGGGCATAACAAGGCGCGAAAAATGCTGGAAGATTATATTGAGCCTGAACTTGAACCAGCAGTATTGGAATCTTTGAATGACTTTGTTGCGGAGCGTGAACAACAGATCCTGTAGCGTCTTGCGTTGGCAATTAAACGGTTGGATCTTACTCCTGCTGTTGTTGGTTGCCGGCTGTGATGACAATGCACTGGAACCACTGCAAGCGGGTGACGTGATTGTGGCCTTTGGTGATAGTCTGACCGCGGGCAAGGGTGTATCAGAATCTGAAGCCTATCCGGCAGTGCTTAACCGGCTATCCGGTTTCAACGTTGTCAATGCCGGGATTTCAGGTGAGACCACTGAAGAAGGCTTGCGTCGATTACCCTCAGTGCTGGACGAGCATGATCCTGAACTACTTATTTTATTCGAAGGTGGCAATGATATTTTGCGCAGCCACGATCTGGATAAAACCAAAGCCAACCTTGATGCGATGATCAGGTTAGCCAAGGAACGTGATATTCAAATTGTTATGGTGGGGCTGCCGCGTAAACAGTTGTTTTCCAGCACAGCGGAGTTTTACACCGAGCTTGCGGAAACTCACCAAATCCCGATGCAGGCTGATATCGTGGCCACGCTACTGCGCAAGCCTTCGATGAAATCTGACCGTGTACATTTCAACACTGCCGGCTACGCAGCGCTGGCCGAGTCCATATCAGAGTTACTTGATGCGCAGGGGGCGTATTGACTTTAATGCCCCTCATAGTCCCCGTGCCATCAACGCCGCGCAATACAGTATCCCGACCACACCTATCAGTTCCAGAGTAATAAGTACTTTTACTCGACCTTGCTGTTTAAGCAGCGGGTTCGGAACAGCATTCTCTGTGGCAGCCTCCTTTAGCAGCGACTTGCGCCAGCGGAAATAACTGATGGTGGGGTAAATCGACAGCACCCCCACTGCGATAAACAGCATAAATTTCATATTGAAAGTGGCGCTGGCAAAATAGAATTCGCTGCCCTTTTCATATCGGAATACCCGTGTAAACCCCACCAGGAACACCAAAATTGCCGACACCCCATAGAATGCGTCAGCGACCAAAAGCTTTTTTACCGATTCAAGGCCAAAGGGTTGCCTTATCAGTACAAACTCTGCTGCCAACGCAGCTACCAGTGTGAATGCCAGCAGGTGGTGGATAAAGGCAAAGAGTGCGGATGTCATTTGGCCAGTTCTCCATAGGTGTCGAGAGGTGAAGCAATGTGTTCGTCCAGTCCGACGGTATCACAAACCGCAGTTGCGAGCGGTGTTGGGTGCACTGGCTGGTCCAGTAGCTCGGATAAAGCCCTGTCGTCGAGTCGAATGCTGTGGCTCCACAGATATTCGGTTGATGCAAGTTCTCTGAACAGTGGAATGACCAAGCCGAGTGTTCTGAATAACCACCAGGGAACCCGGTTCTCCTTTAGTGTATCGCCGGTTGCGTTTTGCAATATTGCCCGCAATTCGGAAAGTGAAAACTGATGGCCGGAAAAGGGTAGTTCCATATACGCTGGTAAGTCGTGGTTGCTGATCCGCTCTGCAGCGACTTGTTCCATTGCCATCGCGGCGTCAGGAAGATAGGCCCAGGCATGCGACAGGTGCGCTGGCCCCGGCAACGACAGCCGATGCTTGTTCAGTCCTTTAACACTCTCGTTAAACCAATTCGGGCTGTGAATTTCCGGGCCGAAAAAATCTCCAAAGCGCATGACCGTGCAACGCAAACCTTCTTCGGTACTTGCTGCCAGCATTGATTCAAGTTCCGCGCGCAGCTGGCCAAGCTGGTTGATCGGAGCGTCAGCTGTCTGTTCATTGATGACTCCGTTTTCCGGGATGCCCTGACTATAGATGTTGCCGACAAACATGATGTGCGCGTTATTGATGTGTGCCAGCTCAATGATCTGTTGTGTATGCTGAATCATCAGTGGATTCCACTTGGGGTAGGGGACGTTAACCGCATGGACAACCACATCGGCATCTGCCGCAAGTCTGGATGTCAGTTGATGATCCTGCAGATCCCCCGCCACCCAGGTTACCGATTCACCCCAATGGGATGAGTTCTTGGGCTGTCCACCCCTGGACATGGCAGTGACCTGCCACCCGCAGCGCCCGAATTGCCGTGTTGCAGCCCGACCAAAACCGCCAGATGCTCCTAAAATCAATACTTTGCGTGTCATTTTCGATTCCTCATTAGTGACGACAGATACAGTTTATCGACCCGTATATAAATAAAGAATGGCAGAAATATGGATAGAGATATGCATATATGGGTAACATGGGTAGATGCAATGTGTGGCTAAGTAGTGAGAGAGCCAAAGACAAGGTGCTGGTATATGGATTGGAATTTGATCAGGGCTTATTTAAGCGTGGCAGAACATGGGTCCACCCTGGCTGCTTCCAGGCATCTGGAGGTCACACAATCCACCATCAGTCGGCATCTGGCAGAACTTGAAAAGCAGTTATCTGTGCAACTGTTTGACAGACGAAAGACCGGACTTGCGCTGACCGATAAAGGACGGGAGTTACTGAGTCTTGCGCAGCAAATGGATGGTCTGGCTGCAGACCTGCAGGCTGAGGCATCACATTTTTCCGAAAAGGTATCCGGCACCGTCCGCATTAGCGCTAGTGAAGCCATAGCCTCCGAAGTGCTGCCACATTGCATTGTGGGTCTGCTTGACGAAAACCCCGAGTTGCAAATTGAGATAGTTGCCAGTAACGAAGCATCCAACTTGCTGTCACGGGAAGCCGATATA
>CALFCE010000167.1 GCA_937951215.1 uncultured Granulosicoccaceae bacterium | reverse complement strand
GTGCTGCCACTTGTGGTGCCAGGGTCGAAGCATCGAATGTAAAACAGCTATCCGCATCGGTGCTGGTGGTAGCTGGCCAGCGACGCATCAGCTCTTCGCAGTCGTGTGCACTGGCAACTGGGCCGGCATCTGGGCTGGAATCTGGGCCGGCATCATCGAGCAACGCATCACTATCAACGTTTGAACTGCCACTGCGTTGCCGCCCGCCAGAAGTGAGCGCTGCAAGGGACTCATAAGTAACCCGATCCGGAGCAATCAATCCAGCTTGCGCACCAAGTTCAGCAGCCATATTGCAAAGGGTCATCCGCTCCTGCATTGGCAGACTCGCAATCGTCTCGCCGGCATACTCGATCGCTTGATATTGACCACCATCCATGCCCAACTTGGCACACATGGCGAGCATCATGTCTTTGGCGGAAACAAAAGGCCCGAGCAAGCCTTGCCAGTGCAATAATATGGTGCGTGGAACCTGCAACCAGATTTCGCCGGTAGCCAACACACCAGCCATTTCAGTCGACCCGATACCGAACATGTAAGCGCCATACGCACCACCGGTAGGCGAATGGCTGTCCCCGCCGGTTACCAGCATACCGGGTGCAAGATGACCGCGTTCCGGTAACACCACATGACAGATACCTTCGCCATCATAGAATGTCACTTCGCGCTCGACCGCCCAGCGCCGGGTCAACTGCAGTATTTGTTGCGACTCCGGTTCATCCCCGGGTACATAGTGATCGCTGATCAAGACCACCTTCGATGCATCAAACAACGGGGCTTGCAAATGTTGCAGGATGGGCTCAACCCGGCGTGGTCCACCACTGTCATGAATCATCGCAAGATCAACACGACAGGTGACAATCTCACCCACTTCTACTGATTCACGACCGCAGGCCCTGGCAATGATGTTTCGAGCAAGTGTCAATCTAGAGCCCCTTTCAAACTAAAGCCCCCTGGGATGTGTCATAAATTCCTCAAGCACTTCCGGCGGTGGCTTGGTGTAATCAGATACACGGCTGACGCCAAGTCCTGTGGCCTGCTTGAGTTTGACAGACAGCTCGGCCATCTTGACGACAATCGGGATGCCGTTAATGACAGGTGCACCATCCACTACATGCTGTTGCAGTGCCGAGAACAGCAACATGGGAATACCGCCTCCGGGAATTAACACATCAGCGCCACCTGCCACCAAGGGTTCAGCCTGTTCGCGGAATAGTTCCACCACGCGCTGCAGTTTCTCATCATCACCAAAAGCATCCATGATCTGTCCCGGTTGAAAAGTCATCGCATGAACACCCGTAATGCGTTTTTCCAAGCCGTACTTGTTGATCTGATGATGGAACCAGGAAATATAGCGAGGGTTAATGGTAACAATGCCAGTCTGCTGGCCAAGCTGGCAGGAATGCAGCATGGATGACTCACCCAACCCAACCACCGGTATATCCACCACCGAACGAGCCTCATAAAGACCGGCATCCTGGAAGTGTCCGATAACAAAGGCATCATAACCTTCACGTTCCGCCTGAACCGCATTGCAAATCACTTCGCGCGCGCAACGAAACTCGACAATCGGGTGGGCATAGGAGTCGTGTGGTGTGATGCCCTTGATATCGACCTGCGTGCCAGGGTCCACAATGACTTCCAGATGTCGTGCGAGGTTATCCCAATAGCTTTGACCATGCTCGGCGTCCACATAGCTCTGGTACCAGATTTTCATGCAATACCTGCCTCCTCTAATAACGATCATTCCCGAACTGCCTGCAAAGTATCCCACAAAGGGCGCTTTAAAACGCGACCGTTGCCCATCAACTGCGTCACATTCCAGTGTCCACTCTGGTGGCAGGACTGATACAAACGCCCACTAAAGCCTCACTTTGAAGCCGTTTCCAAAGAGAGATTTTTTGCCGGCAAAAGCCGGATAGTGGTACTGGATTAGTGACACTGGACCGCAAGCGGTGCTATGTTTGCCAAGTGTCGTGATGAAGGACAGGAATGACAGGGTCTGAAAGCCCGCTGTCTGGCATCTCGTTCAACGGTCACATATCTACCTGATCCGTATTGCCCCGGGGCTTGGTACCTTGGGCGTTTTACGGGGCAACATAGCAAGCCACCCGTGATACGGTAGGGTTTGTCATTTGGAGGAATAAAATTGAGCTTCTTTAAACCTGTAAGCGAACTGCCCCTGATCGGGCCCTGTGCGCGCCAGCTTGGCCGCCATGTCAGCAGCCCGGTGCGCAGCATGACTCTGGCGGCTGTGGCCGTCATGTCTTTGGCACCTGGCGTATCCATGGCTGTCGACAAGGTCTCCGCAGTGCACGCCTTCCCGGGCTTTCTTGTTTATACCAAAACGTTTTTATCGATGGTTGAAGATATCAACAAGCGTGGCGAAGGTATTGTCGAAATCACGGTCCGTGGTGGTCCGGAGGCGATTGCCATGTTTGAACAACCCAACGCTGTTCGAGACGGCGTGGTGGACATGGTACATACACCTGGCAGTTTCTATGGCGCCTCGGTACCGGAAATCGATGCGATGGTCGCCTCCCGGGTTACCCCGATGGAAGCCCGTGCCAATGGCGGTGCAGCCGCGATGGATGCAGCGCATCAAAAGCGTTTTAACGTCAAACATCTTGGCTGGATTGATGGCGGCGTCAAATTCCACATCTATAACAGCAAGCCCTTTAACTTTGGTGACGATGGTGTGGTTGACCTGAACGGGGTAAAGCTGCGCGACAACCCGATCTACCATGCATTCTTTGAGGCACTTAACGCAACCACGGCATCAATGCCTTCTACCGAGGTCTATGCAGCCCTTGAGAAAGGGGTTGTCGATGCCAGTGCCTGGACCTCCATCGGACTGATGGATCTGAAGTGGGACAAGTTCGTTAAATATCGAATCGATCCTGCTTTCTACCAGACTGATCTTGGTGTGATCTTCAACAAAGACAGTTGGGAAGCTCTTTCTGCCGAGTCACAGAAACTGATCCAGGACGTCATCATTGAATGGGAACAGAAGTCCTATGATGACCGTCAGGTAGATATTGCTGCTGATGCAGAAGAGCTGCAGAAACGCGGTATGGAATTTGTCAAAATGTCGGATGAGGCATCAGCCAAGTACCTGCAGCTGGCAGATGACGCCTCCTGGAACAGAATGAAAGAACGTCTCGATAAAATGAAGGACACCGAAACGTTTGATCTGCTGCGTAAACACTACTACGATCAGTAATCTATGGATCCAGCAGGGCAACATCCTTTGTTGCCCTGCCTGTCTCCGGAATCCGGGTTGATCCTGCCTTTTGGGCATGACTCGTTCCCTCAACATATCAGTATCCAAAAAGCCAGATTGATGAAACTGGTCGACAAGCTCTGCAATTTTCTGGCAATTCTGGCCGGCATCTATCTGGTCGCCATCATGTTTGCCATTGTGTTTCAGGCCAGCGCTCGTTCATTCGGTTATTCCGGCTCATCACATGTCTTCACCTTCACAGAATACGGTCTGTTGTACATCGTCATGGCAGCCTCTCCGTGGCTGGTGCGTGAAAAAGGGCATGTCTATATTGAGCTTCTGACAGCAGCTTTACCAAAATCGGTTGCTCCTGCATTTTCCCGCGTCGTCACACTGTTGTGCGTCGTTATCTGCGCCGTCCTGGTCTGGTATACATTCGAGGCCACCATGAAGGCATATACCCGTTCTGATTTCGACATGCGTTCAATCGACATGCCGAAATGGTTACTGCTGGGCTCGATGCCGATTTGTTTTGCCTTGATGGCTGTGCAGTTTCTGCGTTATGTCTTCGGCCCCGAAACGCTGCATACCGGTGAAGCGGGTGTGCACGAGTAATGTGTCGCTTTGATCATCAGACAGTCTCGAAACGTGGCACTGGTATGCGACCCGGAAAAATCTTCTGATGGAGTGGTTTGTCGCACTCGGCTTTCTGTTGGGCCTGGTCCTGCTTTTCATGTTTATCGGCGTACCGGTGGCACTCGCCTTCCTGGCAGCCAACATGGTCGGGGCTACCTATTTTATGGGTGGCAATGGTGACCTGTTAACACAGATGTCGCGCGGTATCGGGCAGCTGGCCAACAACGCCATCCCGACCGTCACCACCTTTAACCTGATGCCGGTTCCGATGTTTTTGTTAATGGGGGAACTGTTCTTTTTTACCGGCCTTGCCAACCGCATGTTTGGCGCGATTGACAAACTGATGGGCCGCCTGCCAGGTCGGTTGTCGTTCGTCACGGTTGCTGGCGGTACCGCGTTTGCCACATTGTCCGGATCATCCATGGGCTCCACAGCACTGCTGGGTTCGCTGATGGTGCCGGAAATGCAGAAACGCGGCTATAAAAAACATATGGCCATCGGCCCGATTCTGGGAACCGGTGGTCTGGCGATGTTAATCCCGCCCTCGGCCCTGGCTGTGCTACTTGCCACGCTGGCCAACCTGGACGTCGGTCAATTGCTGATTGCGGGTATCGTTCCCGGCTTGATGCTGGCCTCGTTCTATGTGGTCCTGATCCTTATCATGTGCCTGATCGATCCGGATGCAGCACCGGCCTATGAACTGGATCCAATCACCTGGGGTGAACGACTAAAGCTATTGGTCTTTGATGTCCTGCCGATGATGGCCATTGTCGTGGCGGTGATTTTGCTGATTTTAAACGGCTGGTCCACCCCCTCCGAATCAGCCGCCTTTGGTTGTATCGGTGTTCTGATACTGGCAGCGCTTTATCGCGTCCTGACCATCAGCGGCATTATTGCATCAGTTAAAGGAGCGCTGCGGGTAACAGTCATGGCTTTGCTGATCATTTTTGGATCGGCCACGTTTTCATCACTGCTGGCTTTCTCAGGTGCCAGTGCCGGCCTGATCAACTGGGCAACCGGTTTTGAGTTGTCGCCGGTTGTAATGCTGTTGGTGATGTTTGCAATCTTGCTGGTGCTCGGGATGTTTATGGATCAGTTATCGATGATGCTGCTGACTGTTCCGATCTTCTTCCCGTTGGCACAAACACTGAACTTTGATTTAATCTGGTTCGCAGTGATTATTCTGTTGGCGCTGGAGATCAGCTTTACGACACCACCGTTCGGACTGCTTCTGTTTGTGATGAAGGGCGTCTCGGCACCCGGCACTACGATGCGCGATATTTACATCGCCGCACTGCCATTTATGGCTTGCGCAATGATATTGGTCGGGCTGCTGATTATCTTTCCACAAATTGCCTTGTGGCTGCCCAGTCTGGGTGGCAACTGAGTCGTGTACATGTGCGCCAGCAGGTGGCGCAAATCCGTCATCTGAAAATCAAAAAGCCTTGAACGTCAAAGTCGTCAAAGAGCGTTTGATATCGGATATATCAAGAATATTGTCGTTAACCCACTTGCCCACATCAACGTCATCGGGTGGGTAGATTTGCGCCAGTAAATCCCATTCACCGCTGGTCGAAAACAGCTGGGAGATCAACTCACGCTCGTATAGCTTGTCAGCAACCTCGTAGGCAGTTCCGGGCTTGCACCTCAGTTGTACAAATATCGCTGCCATTGACGTCTCCAGTTATGTTGTTCCGATGTCCGGCAATTGTATCACCTGATTTGCTTGCGCTCATGCCGTCATCGCAAGTAGGCTTGGTGGATGTCCAGCACCTGGCTCATGATATAACCTTAAACGGGAGACGACAGATGGCCTTTTTTGAAATCAGACAATATAAAATCCGACCCGGCAAGATGGACGAGTGGGTCGACTTCATGCAAAACGTCATCCTGCCATTCCAGATTTCCAAAGGCATGGTCGTGGCAGGCAGCTTCAAGGGTGAAGAAGATGATTCTGTGTACTTCTGGATTCGACGTTTTGAAAACGAAGCCCACCGGGAAGAGCTCTACACGGCAGTCTATAAGTCCGAGGAATGGCTGAGTACGATGGCCGATCGTGTCGGTGAATTAATTGACCGCGAGGCCATTGTCGTAAACCGCGTCACTGCAACCAGCTTGTCGGTGCTGCAATAGATAATCCAGTCTGCATCAATCGCTCCATCCCATGTCCTCCATTGATCCAGCCCTGCTGCCCTGTCCTCTCGACGCCATAAGGCATTATCAAGCCTACAAGGTTGAGCAACGACCAACCATCGATGGCAACCTCGACAAACCGTGCTGGCAAACAGCGATCAAATCACCACCCTTCGTTGATCTGGTACACAACACACCTGCTATTCACGATACCCGGGTGTCCCTGCTGTGGGATGCTGAAAACCTGTATGTAGCATTCTGGGTTGAGGAACCGGACGTGCGTGCGAAATTCACGGAACGTGATTCCCTTATCTATGAGGAGAATGATGTCGAACTTTTTATAGCAGGTGAGGATGCCTACTATGAATTCGAAATCAATGCGCTCGGTACAATCTACGAGGTGTTTTTTATCTGGGACGATGCCTGGCAACGCCGCAGCTTTGACAAGCTGCCGGAGTTTGATCGCAATCACCCGCAGGTCGTGCCGTTTGATGGTGTCGGTTTCAAACATCCTCGTGGTGGTCGACATGGCTACTGGAACTGGGATTTCCCGGGCCTGCAAAGCGCTGTAAAAGTCGATGGAAAAATCAATGATCGCAACGTTCGTGACCGAGGCTGGACGGTGGAACTTGCTCTACCGTGGAGCGGCCTTGCAAATCTGGCGGACGGCCGCAGCTTGCCGCCGACGCACGGGGATATCTGGCGTATGGATTTCTCGCGCTTTAACCAGTACAAACAGGCACCTCCTGCACTGGATTCCAGCGGCTGGGCGCTGAGTTCTCACCATGTCTGGGATTCACACGTACCAGAGTGTTTCCCTTTTGTGCATTTCCTTGATGTGCAGAGTGGATGCACTGACTGATCGCACTGCAGTCCGGAATAAATTAGACGGAAAACGAATAGACCCGATCCAAACTGTTGGAAACGCCCTAGTGTTGGTGTATCAACTTGAATTTTAGGTAACAGGAATCCTGTCATCTCCGCGTCTCGAATAACGTCATCTCCGCACAGGCGGAGATCTATCGACTTAAGTTCTTAAATACAGGGAATTGTTTAATAACAGTAGATGCAAACGCTGCTATACAAAGGCAAGAAGTACCCGGCATGATTGGCTAAATGAGCACTCTTGGGTTCGGATGGATGGGCACCCGCCTCCGCGGGTGCGACGGAGGACTTTATTCCGGATAGAGTGCGAACTGAACGTGGCCATTAAAAAATTCTGCTGAATTCAGGCCGCGTCGTCGGCCAGAAAAAGCGACAGAATTTCTTCGGAAGTCATTTTACCGAATGCGTCTACTGCATCAATACCGGACTTGCCATCATCAAGCGTGCGATCTGACAATTGTTGCTTGTGTTTTTGCAACTCCATGATTTTCTCTTCAACCGTTCCGCTGGTGATTAATTTGTAAACAAACACCGGTTTATCCTGCCCGATACGATGTGCACGATCACTGGCCTGATTTTCAACAGCAGGATTCCACCAGGGATCGTAGTGGATTACCGTATCGGCAGCAGTCAGGTTCAATCCAGTACCGCCGGCTTTCAGACTGATCAGGAACAAGGGAACATCACCTTCCTGAAACGCTTCAATCACCGATTCCCGATCGCGGGTTCGCCCGGTCAGCTTGACATAGGGAATCCCCTGCCCGGTAATTTCCTCTTCCAGTAATGACAACATCTCAGTGAACTGCGAGAACAGCAATACTTTTTTTCCCTCGTCGATAAGCTCATGCAACATCGTCATCAGCAGATCGGTTTTTGCCGAATCGTTGACTTTTCTGGCGCTGGGAAGTTTCACCAACTGCGGGTGGCAACAGGTTTGACGCAGTTTCAGCAGTGCATCAAGCATATCAATATGGCTGCGAGCCAACCCACGTTGTCGAATCACTTTGCGTACTTTCACTTCCATACTGGCGCGAATACTTTCATAGAGCGAGGCCTGATCGCTGTCCATTACCACCTCGCGAATGATTTCGGTTTTAGGTGGCAGGTCAGCAGCAACATCTTCTTTTTTACGCCGCAACAGAAATGGCCGAATCATGGTGTTAAGACGCGCTTGTCGTTCGTTATCAGCCTGATTCTCTATCGGTGCACGAAAGTAGCGCCCGAAGTGCTGACGAGACCCCAACAGGCCCGGCATCAGG
>CALFCE010000166.1 GCA_937951215.1 uncultured Granulosicoccaceae bacterium | reverse complement strand
GATTGATGTGGACGATACATTGAAAGACAGTGCTTTGGGAATGATCAGGGTGACGGGTGCGGAGATCGAGGGTGGCAGGGCGACCGTGTCCTGGGCTGACGTGTCGCCATTGTCTGGAAAATTTGATGATAAAGGTATGCTCGATATCAAGGTTGGCGGTTGCTAGCGTCCGCATCGTCTCCTTCAGTATCTTCATCAGCAGTGACAATGATTTCCTCAAGTGTTAGACCGGTCAGCCTGTTCACTGTGCGCCAGATAAAATAGAAGATCGCCAGCATCATGATCATGGACGGTATTGCTATTACCGGGTAGCTGAGCAGTGTCATGCGGCCCAGTTCCTCGTTAAAAGCAGTGGTGCCGCTTTCACTTTTTACAATCCATTTTGCCAGCAAAAAATTCATCACAGATGAAAAAGCAAAGGTACCGGCGAAAAGGTAGTTGGCATTGTCCAGACGTTTTTCAAACAGCTGATGGTTGCCGTTTTTTTCCAGTTCTTCGTTAATCCGGTCCGTGTTCATGATGGCCGGGTTGAACAGTAGCTTGCGTACCAACGGAAAACCCATCTTGCTGGCGACCAGAACACCAATGCCTATAATGGCTGGAATCGCAGCTTCTTTGACGGCCAGCCACTTGGCGTCAATTTGGAACAAACCGATTCCACCAGTCAGCAACACACTGACAACTCCCAATACTGCGACATAGTTACGCTTGCGGTTTTTCACCAATTCGTACACCCCCCAGCAAACAGGGAATGCCAGTGCGACCAGCAATCCACCGGTTGCGCCCAGCTTTTCCGGGCCGCTGAACTTCATCAGGATGACTGAGGGAATGACTATGCTGACTAACAGATCGACAAAAGGGCTCTGCTTTTGCGGTTTGCTTGCGTTGTCGACGGCTTGCTTGTCTGTTGAAGAGTCAGTATTCAAAAACGATTGCCTGTAGTACGGTTAGGTAGCCTGTCATTGTAAACGATTCGTGTCAGGCAGGTTCGGCAGTCGTTTGAGATAAAAGTTCGGTGAATCGTTCGCTGAAAATACGGTGTTCCTGCTCGGTTCCCACTCCAACCCGGATAAAGCGATCCAGCGGTGCAACGCCCGGCATGCGGATAAACACCCCGTTGTCGTTGAGTTTGGTCAGCAAGCCCCGAGTCGTGTCACCATGACCGAGATCAACAGCGACGAAGTTGGTCGAAGACTCAAGATACGAAAGGCCGAGGCTATCAGCGAGTTGATAGATGCGTTGCCGCCCCGCAGCTACTTTTTGCGCGATCTCAGGCAGAAATTTGGCATCTTGCAATGCAGCGGTGGCGCCCACTTGTGCAATCCGATTAACGGCAAAGTGATTTCTGACCTTGTTCAGGCCGCAGATCAGCTCTTCGTTGGCAATCACATAGCCGATTCGCATGCCGGCCATGCCGTAGGCTTTGGAAAACGTTCGATAACGAATGACCTGCCTGTTTGCGGTATCGATCGCCGGTGTCAATCCGGCTTTGGCAAACTCGGTATAGGCTTCATCCAGCAGCAGTATGCAGCCCGGAGGCAGGTTGTCGATCATTTGCTGGATGGTCTCGGCGGGGTGGCTTGTACCCATCGGGTTATCCGGGTTGGACAGATACAATAACTTGGCCGAGTGTTGTGTTGCCGCCGCCAGCAGGCTGGCCGGGTCTTCATGGTTGTTGACAAACGGTACGCTGTGCAAGGTCCCGCCAAACCCGTTGACATGATAAGCGAAGGTTGGATAAGCCCCCAGTGAGTTGACCACCGCCTGACCGGGTTCGATCAACGCACGTACCGTCAGCCCCAGCAAGGAATCAATGCCGCCATCGACGCAGATTTCTTCCATTGCGACCCCATGTTTGGCAGCAAGCATCTCGCGCAGCTGGAAGTTCTCGGGGTCTCCGTACCAATTGCAGCCGTTGCCGTCGATCGCGCTTTTCATTGCCTCTGCTGCCAGGCTGGAAATACCGAAGGCACTCTCGTTGGCCCCGATACGGGCTTTGAAGGTACTGCCGGCAGCACGTTCCAGTGTTTCGGGGCCGATAAAAGGCACGGTGGCCGGCAGATCCTGAACCAATTGGGTGAATGCTATTTTCATATGCTGATAGTACGCGTTTGCCTGAACGCTGTTCAATGGTTGATACTGTCATTTGTGACTCCATACCCGACGGCTGGGCCGGAAAGGGAAACCAGAAATCCCGGAAATGGAAACCAGAAAACCAGGAGAAGCCTGAACTATGCTCAAGAATATCCCGACTGCGCTAAATGCGGACGTACTGCATGCACTCAGATCCATGGGGCATGGAGACTACATTGTCGTTGCCGATGTTAATTTTCCGGCAGATTCCATTGCCAGAGGTACCGCCACCGGTAAACTGCTGCGAATGGATAATCTGACGGCGGCAGAGGCGGTAGAAGCGATATGTTCTGTGATGCCTCTTGATCGATTTATCGATCATGCAGCGCAGCGTATGGAAATTGATGACGCGCCTGACGAAATCTCCGAGGTACACAGCGAGGTACAGCAGGCAGTCGATCATGCTGAGGGTAAATCCTGGCCCTTGAGCTCGCTGGAACGCTTTCAGTTTTACGAACGTGCCAAAAACGCCTATGCGGTGATTGCCACTGGCGAGCGACGTTTTTACGCTTGTTTTATTCTGACAAAAGGAGTGATAGATCCTGATGTCTGAAAATTCAGTGTCCCAGTCTTCTGCGTCAGAGACTTCCGCATCCCCGTCTTCCGCATCAAAGGCTTCCGGATTGGACGGGTCGGCTAAAAGCGCCGGGAAGGTGGCGATACTGGGTGTTTTCGTAGCTGACGCAACTTATCGTGCCAAGCGTCAGCCGGAGATGGGCGAGACCATTCTCGGAAGTGGTTTTGCGCTGGGGCCTGGCGGCAAAGGCTCCAATCAGTCTGTAGCTGCTGCCAGAGTCGGGGCCGAGGTCACGATGATAACGCGGCTCGGGCAGGATGCGTTCGCCGGGATGGCGCTTGATCTGTGGCAAGACGAGGGTGTGACAGCACACGTTGAGCAGCTGGCAGACAGCTACACTGGATCAGCTTATATCTTTATCGAAGAACAAAGTGGTGACAATGCCATAATCGTCTGCCCGGGTGCGGCAACCACCCTGACCGCAGAGTTTGTAGATTCGGCAACTTCTGTCATTGCAGCGGCTGATGTATTTATCACTCAACTGGAGCAACCCATCGCGGCTGCCAAACGTGGTTTGCAGTTGGCACGTGAAGCCGGTGTGACCACCATACTGAACACCGCACCCGCCGAGTCTGTTGATGATAGTGTGTTTGCCTTGTGTGACTATGTCACGCCCAATGAAACCGAGACAAAAACCTATACCGGCATCGAAGTCAGTTCGGTCGATGACGCCAGAAAAGCCGCCGAGGTTTTACTGGAGAAAGGTGCCGGTACAGCATTGATCACGCTTGGCGAGCAAGGTGTCTTGCTGCACAATCGGCAGCAATCAGTGCATATTCCCGCCTTTGATGTTGGTCCGGTGGTTGAGACTACCGGCGCGGGTGATGCTTTTAATGGCGGATTTGCAACAGCTCTGGCGCAAGGCTTGTCGCCAGCAGCCGCAGCCAGATTTGGCTGCGCTGTGGGCGGATTGTCGGTCACGCGTGCCGGTGCGGCTCAATCAATGCCTACCCTGAATGAGGTGCTGGCATTACTGGGGCCGGACAGGTGATGCCCGGCTTACCGGCTTAGAGCAGATCACGCTCTTCCAGCACTTTACGGGCAACTCGCATACATTCCAGCGATTGCGGTACCCCGCAATAGATACCTACCACGTGAATGATGGCGCGGATCTCTTCTACGCTGACGCCATTGTTTACTGCGCCGTTGCAATGAGTTTCCCACTCGTGCATTTTTCCAAGTGCTCCAATCATCGCCAGGTTCATCATTGAGCGCGTCTTTGCGTCAATGGTGTCGTCGCCCCAGCCAAACCCCCAGCACCATGCTGTCATTGCTTCCTGCAAGGGGCGTGAAAAATCATCTGCATTGTCGTAGGCGGCAGTAACGTACTTTTCGCCCAAAGTTGATTTACGTTGTTCGAGACCTTTTTCGAGTAGATCCTGTTGCATATCGTTTTCCTTCTAATGGTTTTCCCGTTAATTTTTTTCGGGTGAGTTTGGGTCAGTGTTGTTTTCAGGATTAGAGATTTGTGTAAACGGGTTTGTAACAGTGTTTGAGTGATGGACGGGTTTTGTCCCATCTTCTCACAGTGGCTTGATATAGCGCAGCAACTCTGCATTGAAACCGCATTTTTCGTAAAGAGAACGTGCTCTGTTGTTGCTGTCAAAAACGTGCAAGGTCATTGTGATCGCCCCATGGCTTTTGGCGTACTCCTCAGCCGCTGCTATCAAACGTTTGCCCAGACCCTGACCTTCGGCAGATTTTGCCAACACCAGTACCTCAAGATGTGCGCTTGGTTCATGTGATAGCAACTCCTCACGTAGTGAAACGATGGAACTGCCAACAATGCAGGCTGAGTCATCTTCTGCGACAAAGACATTCATATCAGTCCGGGATCCACTTGCCCACTCAGCCAGCATCGCAGCGTCGCCTTGCCACAAGTGGTCCGGGTTACGAGATTCCGGCAGATTGAAATCGGCAAGCCGCGGCAGTATTTCCAATATGGCTGCTTCGTCGGTGCGGGTTGCGGGTCTAACTGTAAAATGTGGCATTGGAAGTTTGCTCGTTTAATCCCGGCATTGTAACGGTATTCAATCGCCGATATTAAGCGGTAAGTTGATTGCATTGTCGAGCGGGCAGGTTAACAATAGCGACATGAGCGATCAAAAACCCTTTGCAGCATCAGCAGATCAGAACAAAGAGCCCATACTCGAAGTGCTGGGTTATCTGGTGCAAGCGGGTGAAACGGTACTGGAGCTGGGCAGCGGTACCGGGCAGCATGCCTGTTTTTTTGCCCGCAACCTGACCGACGTTATTTGGCAACCGACTGATCTCAGAGACAAGTTACCGGTGATCAGAATGTGGCTTGAGGATGAAGGTGTCGACAACATCAAACCCCCGCTTGAGCTTGATGTTAATGAGGCTGTTTGGCCTGTTGATTCTGCTGATGTGATTTACACCGCCAATACTTTGCATATCATCTCGCAGCCTGCGGCACAGCACTTGTTCGCTGGAGTAGGCCGCACGCTTTCTGCAAAGGGGTGCTTTTGCGCGTACGGCCCATTCAGTATTGCGGGAGAGCATACCAGCCCCAGCAATGCACAGTTTGACTTGCAGCTTAAAGAGCAGGATGCCCGCTCTGGTGTACGCGATACAGTTTGGCTGGATTCTCTGGCCGCGCAAAACGGTTTGGCGGCAGCTGAGTTGATAGCAATGCCGTCAAACAATTTTATCGCTGTGTGGCGCCGGGCAGCTGTTCATTAAACGCGAGATTCCAAACCTGAGATTCCAAACGTGGGATTCGGGGATCGCCCATTTCAAGCTATGTTTCAAAGCTTGCTCTAAACCTTGCTCAGCTGCGAGTTCGACGCACCGCATCAGCCCATCCCTCAAGCAAGGTGCTGCGGGTGGTGGCGTCTATTTGCGGTTTGAACTCTGCCTCCTGGCGCCAGTTGCTGACTAAATCATCCAGCGAATCATAGATGCCTGCCTGCAATCCAGCGAGATAGGCTGCGCCCAATGCCGTCGTTTCGGTTTGTTGAGGTCGCTGCACATTGATATCCAGCGTGTCTGCCAGAAATTGCGTCATCCATTGGTTGTTAACCATGCCACCATCAACGCGGACTGTGTCGAGCGTGGCACCATCGTCTCGCATCGCTGCGAACAGATCAGCGGTCTGGTAACAAACTGATTCCAGAGTTGCGCGGGCGATTTCGGTTGGCCCGGTATCGCGTGTCAGGCCGTATAGCGCACCGCGCGCATGCGGGTCCCAATACGGTGCACCCATACCGGTAAATGATGGCACCAGATATACCCCCTTGTTGTCATCGAGGCCTGCTGCCATCCCCTCTGTCTCTTCAGCGCTCTTGATTATGCCAAGGCCGTCGCGCAGCCACTGTACTGCTGCACCGGCAACGAAAATCGAACCTTCGATGGCATAGCTGGTTTTACCTTGTAGCTGATAGGCAATGGTGGTCAGCATCTTGTTTTTGGAAGCGATGGGAGCATTGCCGGTATTGAGCATGACAAAACAACCTGTTCCATAGGTGCTTTTGACCATGCCTTTTTCGAAGCAAACCTGTCCGATAGACGCTGCATGTTGGTCCCCGGCAATACCCAGTATGGGTAACTCCCGGCCCAACACAGAGGCATCGCTGATACCAAAGTCGGCCGCACAGTCGTGAACTGTTGGCAGCAGACTGGCAGGGATATCCAGCAGACTCAGAAGTTCATCGTCCCACTCACCGGTATGAATGTTGTAAAGCAGGGTGCGGCACGCATTGGTTGCATCGGTTGCGTGAACCTTGCCATCGGTCAAACGCCATAACAAGAAGCTGTCTACCGTACCGAACGCCAGGTCACCTTTTTCAGCTTGCGCACGAACATTGGCGTTGTCCAGAATCCAGCGAATTTTGGTGCCAGAAAAGTACGGGTCCAGCAGCAAGCCGGTCTTGTTGGTAATGGTCGTTTCGTGCCCTTCCTCTTTCAGGCTGGCGCAGAAGTCGGCGGTTCGTCTGTCTTGCCATACGATAGCATTGTGCACGGGCTTACCGGTCTTGCGGTCCCACACCAGTGTTGTTTCGCGCTGATTGGTGATACCGATGCCGGCTACATCGCGGGACAGTTCGTCGGCCGCTTGCAGTGCCTGTCGAGAGACTGCCAGTGTGGTTTGCCAGATCTCTTCCGGATCATGTTCGACCCAACCGGATTGCGGATAGAACTGGGTAAATTCCTGCTGGGCCGTAAAAACCGAACTGCCGTCCTTTTCGAATAACATAGCTCGGGAGCTGGTTGTACCCTGATCAATACTCAGAATTAACGGCTGTTGGCTCATGCTTACTCCATTTCAAGTTGATAGCCGGCCGCTGGAGCCGCGCATCGTCGCTAAATCGTAATTTGGCTCATTATGGGGTACGGATGTAAGGAGTGCCAGAGCCTTCAGTTGCGTTTGTGTCGGATCTTTGGTTGACCCTTACGGTAGCTCTGGAGGTCAGCTGAAGCTCCAGGTTTTACTCAATAAAACAGTTAGATAGTCGATAAAACGACTAATACGATGATTCTTGCGGTTCCATGCTGAGGAGTCGCTGGCCATTCATCTGAATGGCAGCCGTACGGGAAACCTTGTGGTGAGTTTGATTCGACTTGTATCTTAATGGGGGCAGCTCGGCTAGCCGCGATCTTACTGCTGCCAGAAAATTATGCACAAAGCGTAAAAATTACTGTAAGTTCCAACCGGAAAAAGGATACAGCCAGCTAATACAAAAGCCGTTATGGATTCACCGTCATTGCCTCTGATCTCAGTTATTCTCCCTGTCTACAATGAAGAGGCCTTGCTGCGCGAGCACGTGATCAAGGTCGTCATGCATTTGCGTAGTTTGCAAGATCAGTTGAGAGCCGAGGTGTTGCTGGTCAACGACGGCAGTACTGATGGTTCAGCTGACATTGCTGATCAGTTGGTTCTGGAATATCCCGAAGTCAACGTCATTCACCACCCCTGCAATTTCGGTTTGGGTCAGGCGCTGAAGTTTGGATTCGCCAATACCAAGGGTGATTATGTTGTTACCCTGGATGTCGATTTGAGCTACGACGTCCACCACATTGAAGAGTTACTCGAAGTGCTGAAAGAGAGTCATGCCAAAATCGTTCTGGCTTCTCCCTATATGCCGGGTGGCAGCATTTCCAATGTACCTCTGTTGCGCAAAACGCTGAGCATCCTTGGTAATAAATTTCTGAGGCAGTTTGCTCATGGGAGTTTTTCAACTTTAACGTCGATGGTCAGAGTGTATGACGGGCCGTTTATTCGAGCCTTGGACTTGCGCGCGATGAGCATGGATATCATGCCCGAGATGCTTTACAAAAGCATGGTGGTCAGAGCAAAAATCGTGGAGGCACCCGGCAGGCTGGATTGGGGGCCGCAGTTGCGCTTTCAGCAACAGCGCTTGTCGAGTATGAAGATATTGCGCCATGTTTACTCGACGATCACGTCGGGCTTTATATTCAGGCCAATGTTGTTTTTTATTGTCCCCGGTGTTTTGGTTGGTGTGTTTGCGGCCTATGTAAATTTCTGGATGTTTGCCCATTTTTTCAATTGCGTGGGAGAGATTAAGGCTGCCACCGGTTCCCTGGAATATGAAAAAGCCTTTGCCATGGCCTATGAGCGGTACCCGCATACTTTTGTGACTGCATTGTTGTCGGCGATGCTGACCATCCAGCTTCTGGGGCTAGGTATTATCACTGCTCAGAACAAACGTTACTTCGAAGAGCTGTTTCATCTGGGCTCTACAGACTTGCAAGATCTGAACATAAAAATGAAAGCTGATGATTGATAAAACCGTTCTAATCACCGGGGTTGCGGGTTTTCTGGGATCGAACCTGCTGCATAGATTGTTGCAATCTGGCTACAAAGTGGTGGGCATCGATAATCTGTCGATGGGACATATGTCCAATATGGACGGGGCACTGGATAACGAGCGCTTCAAGTTTGTTGAAGCTGATGCCATGCACGCAGAAACCTTCGGGTCCATTACCGACGATGTCGACGTCTGTGTGCACTTGGCCGCATTCAAAATTCCGCGCTACGGAAATGCAATTGATACACTGAAAATCAACTATACCAGTACTGAAAATGTGCTGGACTTTGCGAAGGCCCGGGATATCAAGTGTGTGTTGGCTTCCACCTCGGACATTTACGGCAAGAACCCGGCAGTCCCGTTTTCCGAGCAGCACTCTGACAGTGTGATTGGTAATTCAAAATCACCCAGATGGAGCTATGCAGTATCAAAACTGTTTGATGAGCATTTGGCACTGGCCTATCAGGATGCTTATGGTTTTCCGGTGACGCTATTGCGTTTTTTTGGCTCATTCGGCCCGCGTCAACCGTTATCGTGGTGGGGTGGGCCGCCGCCGGTTTTTATCAACGCGGTACTGAATGATCTGGTTATTCCCATCCACGGTGACGGTCAGCAAACCCGCAGTTTCACCTATGTTGAAGACACCATTGACGGAATGGTGGCTGCGATCGAGAAAGACGATGCCAATGGCGAGATACTGAACATAGGCAATGACGAAGAAGTGACCATTCTTGAACTGGCGCAACGAGTCAAGGCTGTGAGTAATACCGGTGGGGACTTAAAGTATGAGTTGGTGCCCTATGAGTCATTTTCTTCGAAGAAGTATGAGGATGTCATGCGCCGTGTGCCTGACACCACGCTCAGTCAGAAAATTCTCGGGGTAAAAGCATCCATCGGTCTGGATGAGGGCTTGAAGCAATCTATTGAATGGCAGATCGAAGCCACTCGCACGCGATCGTTCGGCGATTACTAGTCTTCCCTCAACATCGCAGGCTAACCACGTGGCTACTGATGCTAACCCTGCCGGGAAAAAGACCCTTGAGATAGGTGTTGTCGGTGGCGGTTTGATGGGGATGGCTGTCGCCAGAAAACTTGCGGTGATGGGGCATCAGGTGACGGTTCTGGAATCTGCTCCCCAGGTTGGAGGCCTATCTACCTGGCAGGACTACGAGCACTTTCAATGGGATCGTTTTTATCATGTCATCCTGCCATCTGACCGACAGTTGATTTCGCTGCTCAAAGAACTGGGGTTGGCATCAGAGCTTCAGTGGAAAAGAACCTACACAGGATTTTACGTCGACAAGGAAATGCACTCCATCAGCAGCAATATGGAGTTTCTGAAATTTCCCTTGCTCAGCTTTCCGTCGAAAATCCGCCTTGCCTGGACCTTGCTGTATGGTTCCAGAGTCGATGACTGGCGTAAACTTGAGCGTGAAACCTGTGCGTCGTGGTTACTGCGTGTTTCCGGCCGCAACAACTATGACAAACTATGGAAGCCACTGCTGCTCGCAAAGTTGGGCGAGTCTCATTCCAGAGTCTCTGCTGTATTTATCTGGTCATATATCAAGCGCATGTTTTCGGCACGTGATAAAACCGCCAGCGCAGAGCAGCTGGGTCATGTGCGCGGTGGTTACAAGAGCGTCTTCGGTCGGATGATGGATCAAATTGAAGCTGCACGGGGGCAGGTGCTCACAGATGTTAGTGTTAGAATGGTCAGCCAACGCGCGGATGCTGGACTGACGGTCGATATTGAGGGTGAGAGTCTCGCTTTCGACAAGGTGATCTGTACCAGCCCGGCCAATGTGCTGCGATCCATTGTTGATTCTGAATTATTGAAAATCAGTACACCCGAGCACGAAATTGAGTATCTCGGTGTGATCTGTGTGGTGGTGGTAACCCGCTCGCCTGTCTCACCGTTCTACGTCGTCAATATTGCTGATCCGGAAATCCCCTTCACCGGTGTGATCGGTATGAGTACGGTTGTCGATCATCAAAATACCGGTGGGTTTCATCTGACGTATCTACCGCGATATCTGCTGTCTAGCTCTGATGAATTCAAACAGGACGATGAATCAGTCAAAATGCAATTTATCAGTGGCTTGAAAACGATGTTCCCCGATTTTGATGACGCTGATCTTGTCGAGGTGCATGTGCACAGAGCTGCCAAAGTGCAACCGTTACAGGTACTGGAGTATTCGGGTCGGGTTCCTGATATCAAGACCCTGAACCCCGATCTCTACGTTCTGAATACCAGTCAGTTTGTCAACGCGACGTTGAACAACAACGAAGTGGTGTCAGCTGTCAATAAATTCTGTGAGACCTTCAGCCCCCATGGATAACAAACAAAATTCTTTTAAGGTTCATGAAAGCGCTTACGTGGACGAGGGCGCGAGTATTGGTGATGGCACCAGCGTCTGGCATTTCAGCCACATCATGAGTGGTGCTGCGATCGGAGAGAATTGCAACATCGGTCAAAACGTTGTTGTTTCTCCTCAATGCCGGGTCGGCAATAATGTCAAAATTCAGAACAATGTCAGTGTCTACACAGGTGTCACGCTGGAGGACGATGTGTTTTGTGGCCCGTCCATGGTGTTTACCAATGTGATCAACCCCAGAAGCCATGTCAGTCGTAAACATGAGTACAAAGATACACGGGTGTGTAAAGGGGCATCTATTGGCGCTAACGCAACCATAGTTTGTGGTGTCACTTTGGGCCAGTACTGTTTTGTTGGTGCAGGTACGGTTGTCACCAGAGATGTGCCGGACTTTGCATTGGTGGTTGGCAATCCCTCGCGGCATATCGGCTATGTTTGTGTTTGTGGGGTGAGGTTGCCGATTGACAGCGACGGCAAACTATCGGATCTGAGCCCGGCCAATGAAGATCAGTGTATCTGTGCTGAATGCCAGAGATCATATCGCTTTACCGCTGGTCGGCTTGAATTACAAGAGAAGGGGGATTGAAGTGGTGCATCCTGAATTGGAAGCAAACGGTGTTGCTCTACTGGATCTAAAAAGACAGTACGCCACACTGCGAGATGAAATTGAAGCCGAGGTAAAAGCAGTATGCGAAAGCCAGCATTTTATTATGGGGCCAAAGGTAGCTGCCTTTGAAGATGAGATTGCGCGTTATTGTGACTGCAAGCATGCGATAGGCGTTTCATCAGGCAGTGACGCGTTGCTGATTGCCTTGATGGCATTTGATATAGGCCAGGGTGATGAGGTCATAACCAGTCCCTTTACTTTTTTTGCCACTGGTGGTGCTATCGCCAGAGTCGGTGCGCGGCCTGTGTTTTGTGATATCGAGGCCGATACATATAATCTTGATCCGCAGAGCGTTAGTGCTTTTATCGAAAGCAACTGCGAGTTTAAGGATGGAGTGCTGGTTAATCGGCTTACCGGCGGTTGCATAAAAAGCATTATGCCGGTGCATCTGTTTGGCCAAACAGCCAACATGGAAGCGTTGCGTCTCATTGCAGAGCAATATTCTTTAACCATCGTCGAAGATGCAGCGCAGGCCATAGGTTCTGAATCACAGTCCGGTCAGCGAGCCGGCACGATTGGAGATATTGGTTGTTTTTCGTTTTTCCCGAGTAAAAATCTGGGCGCTTTTGGTGATGCAGGTATGTGTGTCACCAACAATGACGAGCTGGCTGAAAAACTGAAAATTCTTCGCCTGCATGGTAGTAAACCGAAATATTACCATGCATTGATCGGAGGGAACTTCCGCCTCGACGCCTTGCAAGCTGCGATACTCGGGGTCAAATTGCGCTACCTGGACCAGTGGACAGAAAAGAGACAGCAGCATGCGGATCTGTACCGACAACTTCTTGCCAACTGCGATGATAGTTTAACCCTGCCTCTGGAGCTTGCTGAAGGCAGGCATATCTATAATCAGTTCACGCTGTCGACACCGGCTCGTGATGAGTTGGTGGCTTATCTGAAGTCAAACAAAATAGGCAGCGAAATATATTATCCAGTGCCATTGCACTTGCAGCAGTGTTTCAGTTACCTGGGCTTGAAAGAGGGTGATGTCCCGGTCGCAGAACGTGCGGCTAAATCGGTGTTTTCAGTGCCGATTTACCCCGAGCTTGAACGCATTGAGATTGAATTTGTTGCGACCAGAATAATGGAGTTCTTTTAGCATGCTGCCGGGGTTTGCAGGGGCGGTGGCGGATAGGTGCGATGTCTGAACATCGCACTATCGTATCTGTCGTTGGTGCAAGACCTCAGTTTGTAAAGCTGGCACCCATTTGTCGTGCCATGCGCGAATACCCGCAGTTGCAGCACAGAATCATTCATACCGGTCAGCACTATGATCAGAATATGTCTGATTCATTTTTTTCTGATCTCGACATTCCCCAGCCCGATCATAATCTCGGTGTAGGCTCTGGCACCCAGGCGGTACAGACTGCACGGATGATGGAAATGCTCGAAGCAGACTTTATCGCTTCCCGGCCGGATGTGGTGACCGTCTATGGTGATACCAACTCTACACTGGCAGCAACTCTTGCGGCAGGTAAGCTTAATATCAAGTTGGCTCATGTTGAAGCGGGATTGCGCAGCTTTAATCGCGATATGCCGGAAGAGAAAAATCGTCTGGTTGCCGATCATTGCAGTGACAGGTTATATGCGCCGACACCCATTGCCATTGAAAATTTGACCCGCGAGAATTTATTATCGAGGAGTTTGTTAAGCGGTGATGTTATGGTCGATGCTGTCAGGCAGAACCTCAAAATTGCAGGTGATCGGGCTGAACTATTGTCCAGCCATAATTTGGACCCAGATCGTTATGTCGTGCTGACATTGCATCGTGCTTCCAATACCAATTCGGATACGGTCGATGCGTTAATGTCTGCTATCAAGCGTTGTGCTTCGGATTTCAACCTGCCAGTTGTTTTTCCAGTCCATCCTCGTACGCGAACCTTGTTGGCCGATAGCAATGACGACCCGTCAAATCTGATCAGAATGGTCGAACCCTTGCCATATCTCGACATGCTGGCACTGGTGAACTCGGCCAGAGTCGTATTAACGGATTCAGGTGGTTTGCAGAAAGAGGCCGCGTTTATGTCTACACCTTGTATTACCCTGCGAGAGGAAACCGAGTGGTTGGAAACGATAGAGCTGGGTATCAACGCGCTGGTAGGAACCGATGTAGGTCAGCTGAGGGCGGAGTTTGCTCGCGTGATAAATTCCGGGGACGTGTTTGATGCTTCGATAGTCAATCGACTGGAAAGCCTGTTCGGTTGTGGCAATGCTTCGAATACGATTGTTAATGATCTTGTCAGACTAGCTTCTGGGGAATCAGGCACATGACTGTTGAAACCGTAGCGGCGGACAAGCAGCAAGTGAGTGTTGGTGTTGTGGGTGTTGGTGGGTGGGGGAAAAACCTCGCGCGCAACTACTCACAACTACCCGGTGCACAATTACGTTATCTCTGTGATCTTGATCAGTCATTGCTGGAATCGTTACAGCAAAGCTGTCGCCCGCAGAACATTACGACTGAATTTTCGGATTTACTGAATGACCCTGATCTGCAAGCTGTCATCATTGCTACGCCAGGGCCAACCCACTATGAGCTTGCCAAACAGGCACTACTGTGCGGCAAGGATGTTTATGTTGAAAAGCCGTTCGTGCTGAAATCCGCGCAGGCGCAAGATCTGATTGAGCTTGCACAGGAACACAACAGTGTTCTGATGGTAGGCCATCTGCTGGAGTATCATCCGGTGGTTGAAAAGCTTAAGCAGTTGATCGAAAGCGGAGAGCTGGGTGATATTCATTATATTTACAGCCAGAGGCTCAACCTTGGAACTGTCCGTCCTGACGAAAGCGCGCTATGGAGCCTGGCACCCCATGATATTTCGGTTATCTTGTACTTGCTGGGTAAGACACCTACCGACATAGCAGCCCGAGGCCAGGCATACCTGCAAGAAAATATTGAGGATGTAACATTCCTGAACATAAATTTTGATGGCAAGACGATGGCCAATGTACACGTCAGTTGGCTTGATCCTCACAAAACCCGAAAAATCACTATTGTGGGTAGCAAGAGAATGGCTGTGTTCGATGATCTTGAGCCCAGTGAAAAGCTCAGAATTTATGATAAAGGTGTTGATATCAATACTAACTATGATTCCTTTGCTGAATATATCGGTTTGAGGTTTGGTGAAATCAGTATTCCTCATATCAAGATGGGAGAACCGCTGCGCACAGAATGTGAGCATTTTCTGGGTTGTGTCAGATCACGACAAACACCGAAAAGCGATGGCTACGATGGCCTCAGGGTAGTTCAAATACTGGAGGCTGCTGATGCTTCCTTGCAGCAAAACGGGCATCCTGTTTCGCTGGCGGATAGCTCAGACGACCAGTCGGGAGCTGCGTTGTGAACGTCAGATCAACAGATAGTTCCAAGTACAGCGCGTCCGGGTCTGAAAAGCCGGTGCTTAGCCTTTCGCTGGATCTCGACAACAAGTGGTCCTATTTGAAAACTCACGGTAGCGAAGCCTGGAAGAGTTACCCCAGCTACTTTGATATCGTGGTGCCAAGAATTCTTGATTTTATGTCAGCCAGAGACATCAAGCTGACGTTCTTTATTGTCGGGCAGGATGCCTCGCTGGAAAAAAATGCTGAGGCACTGGCGGCAATAGGGTCGGCAGGGCATGAAATTGCCAATCACAGCTTCCAACATGAGCCTTGGCTTCATCTCTACACAAAAGATCAACTGAATACAGAACTGCAGCGGGCCGAGGATGCAATAGAAGCGGCCACAGGAGTTTCGGTTAAAGGGTTTCGTGGGCCGGGATTCAGTTTATCCAGCAGAACTCTTGAAGTGTTGCACAGTCGGCAGTATCGCTATGATGCAACAGCGTTTCCCAATCTGCTAAACCCGCTGGCTCGTGCCTATTTTTTTGCCAAAAGTAATCTTACTGCTGAACAAAAAGAACAACGCAAAGCCTTGTTTGGCAGTTATTCGGATGCCTTCAGGCCGGTCAAGCCCTACAAATGGACTCTGGATTCAGGGGAGCTGCTGGAACTTCCTGTGACAACGATGCCACTGTTTAAAACGCCGGTACACTTCAGCTATTTGATATATCTGGCCGGCTTCAGCAAGTTGGCAGCTTATGCGTATCTTCGTATGATGATCATCATGTGCAAGCTCACCGGAACCGCGCCATCGCTGTTGTTGCATCCTCTCGATTTTATGGGGGTTGAGGACGATGATGATTTGCGTTTTTTCCCGGCCATGAATATGCCACTGGAGAAAAAACTCCAGTTAATGCATGGCTTTTTCGATGTCCTGCAGCAGAAGTTTTCCATCATGACGATTGAGCAGTATCTCGATACTCTCGATGAAAATCAGCCGTTGAGGCGGTATTCTCCCGAATTTGCACACGATATTGAGACATAATCCAGTACTTGAGCTTACCAACAGACGGTGTTAGAGGATCATATTTATGATGTTGATACCGAGAGTCAGACAGTGAAAGCCTATGTGCCGGCAGTAACCTCGTCGCCGCTGACGCTTGCCGCAAGGTTGTTGTTGCACAAAAATCCAGCCGCTCGATCTGCTTTGTTTTTGGCAGCAGGCGGCGTCGCCTTATCTCCATTGGATTATTTGCTGTCGAGATTCGAGCGCTATGATTTTGCGGCCAGGGAAATTCAATCGCCCCGCCTCATGTTGGTCTGTGGTCCACCCAGAAGCGGTACCACTCTGGTCTCGCAGTTTCTGATAAACCATCTCGAAGTATCCTATATCAACAACCTGTCATCTCTGTTTCCCCGTGCACCCTTGCTTGCCAACAGGGCCTTGTGCAAATGGGTGAAACCCAAGCCTGCAAGCTACAGCGCGTACTACGGTCGCAGTCGACACCTTTCGGGTACCAACGATGGTTTGCATATTTGGGACCGATGGTTAGGCCCGGATCGATCGTCAACTCCCCGGGAACTTGCGCCGGGCGCCGTCGAAGATATGCCTGGTTTTTTCAGTGCCTGGCAGACACTTTATGGTATACCGACGGTCAACAAAGTGAATCGATTGTTCAGTTGTATTGATCTGGTAGCCCCGGTGTTGCCTGACAGCTATTTTGTTTGTCTGCGGCGTGATCCTGTGATGCTGGCGCAGTCGTTGTTGATCGCGAGGAAAGAAATTTCCGGCAACCTGCATCAAGTCTACGGGCTGCGGCATGAAGATATTGATGAGACCGACCCGGTTGAAGACGTTTGCAGGCAGGTTATCTACTACCAGAATTTAACCTTGTCTCTGCAGCAAGGTCAGTACGGTGACAGAGTTACTGTGCTTGATTATGAGCAATTTTGTGATAATCCACAAAAGCTTCTGACTCTGCTTGAAACAAATGTTGGCTATCCCCTGAACAGGCGCGACCACACCGAGATCAAGCATAGATTTGAGGTATCGCGGCGTCGAAGAGTATCTGAAGCTGAATTCGAACAATTACAGCATCGCCTTGCCGGTCGCCAACTAACAATTTGCTAATGGCGTTCGGATTGCCCAGCCGCTCTGCCTCTGCCGTTGTTCTGGGCCTCTTCTTGAGCGCGTTGTTTCTGTATCTGGCGGTGCGTAACGTGGATTATCAGGAATTTGTAACAGCGTTTCGGCAAGCTCAATCTATTTACGTTTTTCCGTTTTTGTTGTTGATCAGTGCATTTTATGTGCTCAAGGTGTTTCGCTGGCGGGCATTGGTGGGCGGTGTTGTTAAAGCTTCACTGGCCGCCTTTTTTTATCCGATGATGACCGGATTCGCCGCCAACAATGTGTTTCCTTTCAGAGCGGGCGAGTTAATCCGCGTATACATAGCGGGTAACACGCTTGCTCTACCCAAAGCCAAAATTCTCGGTACCGTAGTGATAGAAAGACTGTTTGATTTATTGGCAGTCGGGGTGATTGTGGGGGCTGCGCTGCTCAGTCTGGCTTTTATTGGTGATGCCGGCGCTGGCAGTCGTTTACTCGCCCTGTCAACCGGTATTGCGATGGCGACAGCTTTGGTGCTGCTTTTGTTTATGCCATCGATGCTTTCGAAGATGCGGGGTTTGTTGAATCTATTGCCAGGTCGCTTTGTTCAACCGCTTGACAGGCAAATCGAAAATTTCGGTGACGGGCTTGCATTGGCCAAAGATCAGGGACTGCTGATCAAGATTGGCGTGAATTCAATTGCGCAATGGCTGGGATTGGCGTTGTGTATTGCAGTCTCTCTTTTCGCTCTTGGCATAGATCACTTGGTATCCGGTGGCAGCGCCGTGATGTTGCTATTGATTGCCTGCATTACGCTGGGTGTGATGGTGTTGGGTATCAGTATCCCTAGCACCGCGGCGTTTATCGGTACGATTGAATATGCGTTTGTGTTGTGCCTTGGTTTTTTCGATGTGCCGGCAAGTAATGCACTTGCTGCCGGTGTTTTTTATCATGTACTGTCGTTTGCCTTTACCACTCTGGCAGGTGCGATCTGCTATTTGCTCTACCGATTGCAACGATACTGATTGCTTGTCCAGTCTCCGGTAGGTCCGGTTGCCAGATGGTCTGGATCCCGGACGGCAGGGATTCTAAATAGCCTGGGTCCTAACAGCTTGCGTTCTTTCTAATGGATTGTACAATCCGCATGCGTTGAAAATACATGTGCTGCCACCGGCTGTTCGTCTATCTTGCCCACGAGTGAACGCTGCTGAAATCCAGCGTTTGAAAACCACTCCTGAAGGGTTGGCAGGGTCTCCATATAGGTAACGCCGTTATTTGAGTCAATCAATATCAGCAATTTGATCTTGTAGGTTTTTATCTCATCCTGAATACGCTGCATATCGTAAGGCTTTAGCGTTCGGTTCCTGCCAGGCAGTGTCAGCGTAGGTACACCGGTCAGGTAGTGCAGTAGTTGTCCTTCGTTGCTCCATAATGCTTGTTGGCCCCGGATCACTTCTCGGGCAAATTCAGGGCCTGAGTCTGATCCGGGTTGCTGCAGGTTGCCGTAGCATCGTTCAATTACCTCCCGCAGCGTGGGTGAGGAGGATGTTGACGTATCCAGAATAGCGGATACCGTGTTGTATCTTGTTTTCTGTTGATCGAAATTTGCCCAGGCGTTGGTTTGACCCAGTTGCTGCAGACAAAAGGTCAGGAATATGATGACTAGCAAGGTAGTCCTTGTTTTTGTCCGGGATACGCAGTACCGCAGAGCCCGCGAAACACTCAGGCAATAGGCGATAAACAAGCCCCCAAAGATCTGAAACAAATATCGGGGCAATAATTTCGGATACGAATCAGTCAATGTTTTGTAAGCGAAGTAGCTGCAAAATAACAAAGCGTGCAGAGCTACCACAATCAATATCATTCTGACGTACTGGTTGACGCTCGGATTGTCCGTTTTTTGTCGAGGTCGGGTGCGTAATACATAAGCTGCGATGAGCAGGCTGATAATCAGCAACACGACAATCGAGATGAACAATAGTTGATTGACAGCAACAGGTAGTCGCGTGCTGTCAAAACCAAGAAAGCCTGCTGCCGCGCGGATAAAAATGGCCACGGTTTCGACGGGTGTCTCGGGAGTATTAAAGCCATTGGTCGGCATATAGTTGCCGGTATGGTAGTGGTTGCGACAACAAAGAATCAGAAACGTAAAGAATGGCAGTGCCGCGAACAGACTTAGATACAGTATTGTCCGATATTTATTTGATTGCCCAGTTGTAAATCTTTTCAGATGGATTAAATAAACTGTTGGTAACAGCGCTGCTACAAACAGCACGGCCGAATAACGGGTTGTAATCGCCAGTGCGGCTAGCAAGCCACATATAAGCCAGCGCCAAAAATTGTAATCTGAGCGAGAGGGTATTAGCGCCAGCGTCGCAAGAATGCACAAACTGGTGACAGGATCGGCCAATAGTGATTTGGCATACAGCCAGGGATTGGCCAGCAAAAAGAATGCAGCAGCCGAGACTTGCGCTGCGAACACCGAGGTTCCACAGCGTCGCAAAACGCAAGCCACGCAAACAGCTGACAGCAGTTGCGCTAACAAATTGATTAGCAGTGCCGAGAATTCCGGCGAAAGTCCTGTCAAAGACAGTAGCGATATTAAAAAGGGAAACCCCGGTGGCCAGACGGTTTGAGGTGCAGGTAATACGTCCTGATAGTGTCCATCATAGATAAGCGCGCCTGTCGAAAGCCCACGACCGCTGAGTAGGTTCGAGGCGGTAGACAGGTATTGCACCCCGTCATGGCTGATCAGCGCACTTTCCCAAGTCAGCAAGGCAAATACGCAGGCACCGGCAGCCAGCATCAATAACAAAGACCCTGATCTATCTATCGTAGTCATTACTGGGCCGTCATTCCGGGGGCGTCATATATAGGGCTTTCTAATTCGGGCAGATAATTATACTGCCAATTTTCCCTGATTCTGCTGTTGCCACTCTAACTTATTAAAAAGTAGGAGAAATTAGCTATTCATACAAGAAAATCGAGTTATTGTAAAAATACTATTGAATAAAGTGATTTATTTGACGATAATTACATTGTGATTACTGTTAAAGAGATGGATATGAAAGTCAGCGCAGAGGTAAAGCGACAAACGCGGGTTCGATTGCTTGAAGCGGCGGTTGATGTCATTACCGAGAAAGGTTTCCGCTCAGCATCGATGCGTGAGATCGCCAAGCGAGCCGATGTCGGCGATGCAACCATCTACAACTATTTCCCGAGCAAGGAAAAGTTGTTGTACGGATATTGTGAGTACGTGCAGGAACAGGTGATTGCCGAGCTGAAGTCGATCGAGGATTTTCACGAGTTCACTGTCAGCGAGCAACTTCACCAGTTTATCGAGTTGCAATTACAGATGTGGCTGCCGGCTCGTGAATACCTGAAAGAGGTGTTCGAGATGACCTACGCTTCGCCGGTAGCAGGTTATGAGCGTTTGCAGCCAACACGAGAATTGTTCAACTCGGTGGTGGTTGAGTTGCTTGATGCTGCTATCGAGGCAGGGGAGGTCCCGGACCAGCCTTACAAGGAGCTGCTGCCAAGGCTGTGTTGGGACTATGTCAGTGCAATACTCGCTTATTGGTTGCGTGATGATTCAGAGCAGTTTGCCAACACAACTCAGGTGGTTGATCAGAGCGTAGAAATTGCGTTTCAACTGTTGAAAGGCGGGCTGATTGGAAAAAGTCTCGATTTGGTGTCGTTTCTGTTTCGCAGTCACGTTTTGAACAACCTCGACCTTCTGGAGGGCATCGGAAAGTCTCCGGACGTCGTTGCAGCCAAGCGTCGTTTTATGGGGGAGAGCAATGGCTGATTCTCAGAACATACCCAAAGGGCAGTTCTCCAGGGCTGCAGTTATCAGCGGCGCTGCCCTCAAAATTGGTGTCGGTCAATTGCAAAGCAAGGCCACGCGAGCGATTACAGGCAAAGAGGTTGGCGAACAGGATTCAGTCATCGATGACAAAACCGCCCAGCAGCTTTTCAGTACCTTGGTCAAGCTGCGAGGCACGGCAATAAAACTTGCTCAAATGCTCGGTATGGAAGCCGGGTTGTTGCCGGAAAACCTGCGTTTGGAGCTGGAAAAATCCTGGCACCAGGTGCCGCCGCTCAATCGCGTTCTGGTTCGCAAGGTGTTGCACGAGTCGTTTGGAAAATCTCCGTCGGAGTTATTTGCACAGTTTGACAGCAACGCGGTTGCAGCAGCCAGTCTGGGCCAGGTGCATCGAGCCACGACACACGAAGGCGAACAGGTAGCGGTAAAAATTCAGTATCCCGGTATTCATGTGGCAATGGAGAGTGACATCAAGTTGCTGCGCAAGCTCGCATTGACCTTGCCAAACAAGAAAATGACCAGCCTGTCGATTGATGAAATACACGCGCGACTCGCCGAGGAGCTTGACTACAAGCTCGAGGCAGAAACGACTGACTGGTTTCGCCAGCACCTTCAGGTCGAAGGTGTGGTGGTGCCCAGGGTCTACCCGCAATTGTCGACGGCCAGAGTGTTGACCACTGAATTTTTGCCGGGCCAGCATATCGATGAATGGCTCGCTGACAATCCATCGCAAGC
>CALFCE010000165.1 GCA_937951215.1 uncultured Granulosicoccaceae bacterium | reverse complement strand
CGGCATGAACCCGACCGGTCCGAGCTCAATGCCCTTATAGCCTGCTTCAGCGCACTCTTTTAGAACAGTGTCCCAGCTCGGGTTGCGTTCATCCTGCGCGAACTCCACGCCCCACGAGCAGGGTGCATTGCCGATTCTGATGGTCATATTCTCTATCCGTTTTATCCGCCGACCCAACCCATTGGGTATTGTGAATTCCGGGTTGTGGATGACGTAGTGTCTTGAGGACGCAGCGGTCCGTTTATTTATGAGGCTGGTTTGTTGATCCGGTTGGTAATCAACTCATACCGGTTTCGGTTCGGTTTTGTTATTTTGGGTTATTCTGGGGTTCTAAACCGACGTTGAGCAACACTTGCGATTTGCCGTAAATTGTTGTCTTTGCGGTTTGCAACCGGTTGCAATTATTGTATCCTCTGTGCACCAGATCGCCAATAAAAATTTCAACCGATTTTTGTGAATTTCAGTCTGGCCAATCAAAAACCCGGTAACCATTATGACCCAAGGTTCTGACACACTCTGCCTCACCACCGCCCAGGCCATTGTTAAATGGATGGCCAACCAGTTTATCGTGATCGAAGGTCCAAACGGCAGTCAGGAGCAGCGGGTCTTTGGCGGCGGGTTCGGGATATTTGGTCATGGCAACGTGCCTTGTCTCGGAGAGGCGTTGTATGAGCATCGAGATGAGCTGCCGCTCTATCGCGGCCAGAATGAACAGAGCATGGGGTTTGCTGCGGCAGGTTACACCAAGTACCACCTGCGCCAGCGCATGATGTTCTGCACAGCATCGGCTGGGCCGGGTACCTCCAATTTGCTGACATCGGCAGCCTTGGCTCATGCCAATCGGCTGCCGATGCTACTACTGTGTGGTGATACCTACACAACGAGGCTGCCCGATCCGGTGCTGCAGCAATTGGAGCACTTCCAGGACCCGACTTTCGGAGTCAATGATGCGTTCAAGCCTGTCAGCCGTTATTGGGATCGCATCACTCATCCCGCGCAAGTGTTGCAATCCTTGCCGCAGGCGCTGGCAACCTTGCTTGATCCGGCTGACTGTGGTCCGGCATTCATCGGCCTACCGCAGGATGTGCAAGGCTGGACTTACGATTATCCGGTGCGTTTCTTTGAGCGCCGTGTACATCGTATCAGGCGTATCAGCCCTGACCTTGATGAAGTGGCTGATGCGGTAGCGTTGCTCAAATCAGCGACGAAACCCATGATCATTGCAGGTGGAGGTGTGCAGTACTCCAGGGCAGTGAATGAGTTGACCGCTTTTGCCGAAGCTCATGCTATCCCGGTGGTGGAAACCATAGCCGGGCGAGCCAATCTGGTGAACACTCATCCGCTGAATATCGGGCCAGTAGGCGTTACCGGTTCCAATTCCGCAAACGCGATTGCCGAACAGGCTGATGTGATCCTGGCGGTTGGCACCCGATTGCAGGATTTCACCACCGGCTCCTGGACTGCTTTTTCGCAGCAAGCAAGATTTATATCAGTCAATGTCGGCAGGCACGATGCGGGCAAGCATCAATCACTGTCAGTTGTCGGAGATGCCAAGTTGTCAATCAACGCTATAGAAGAGTCGATGGGTGACTACCAGGCACCGGTTGACTGGACAGCTCTGGCGCAGGAAGAGCGACGTCAGTGGGATTTGTATGTCGCCCAAAATGTAGCGCATGGTAACCGTCCCAATTCCTACGCGCAGGCAATCGGAGTGGCCAACGGGCTTTGCCACAAACGGGACCGGGTGGTGGCGGCAGCAGGTGGTTTGCCGGCTGAGGTGACTGCCAATTGGCGTACGCTGGATATCGGCACAGTCGATGTTGAATTTGGCTACTCGTGTATGGGATATGAAATTTCAGGTGCGTGGGGTGCCAGAATCGCGCAGTGCGAAACCGAAGCTGATCGGGATACAGTGGTCTTTATTGGCGATGGCTCGTATTTGATGCTCAATTCCGATATCTACTCCAGCGTATTGACCGGGAAAAAATTGATCATACTGGTGCTGGACAATGGAGGCTTTGCGGTTATCAACAAGCTGCAAAACAATACCGGTAATGAGAGTTACAATAACCTGATCAAAGACACACCGACCGTCAGCACGGACCCTTTCGCTGTCGACTTTGCGGCTCATGCCAGAGCGATGGGAGCCAATGCAGAGCAGGTAGCCAATCCGGCCGAGCTGGAGCAGGCCTTCAAAAGAGCACAAGCTGCGGAGCGTACCAGCGTTATCGTTATGAATGTTGATGCCTATGAGGGCTGGACCAATGAGGGACATACCTGGTGGGAAGTGGGCACACCGCATGTTTCATCCAGCGAAAAGGTAACTGCTGCGCACAAGGAGTGGGAAGCAAGCCGTGAGCGTCAGCGACGGGGTGTTTGAGGTATGCAGCCTGATGGACGGTATCAGGTGCGTTATCGGGATTGCATTCACTACACCAGTGCGTGCACACCATTGGCTTGTCAAGCCATGGCCACCTTAATCAGAGCTGATTGAATGAGTACTGTTCTATCCAGGTTAACTGACAACCATTTTATTGTCATTGGTCGTGCGGGTATCGATATGTATCCGGATCCTCCCGGCACTCGAACCGAGGATGCCACTCATTTCTTCACCTGTCTGGGTGGCTCTTCAGCCAATATTTGTGTGGCCATTAACAAGCATGGGGGAAAAACGGCACTGGTTACCCGTGTATCTGATGATTCGATCGGTCGGTTTTGCAAAAATCAGCTGCAACACTATGGGGTCGATCACCGTCATGTCCATTTCCAGGCCGGTGAGTATCGAAACTCTCTGGCCGTGGTGGAAAGCCGGGTAGAGGACCATCAATCGGTTATCTACAGGAATGGTGCAGCGGATTTTCAAATGACCCTGTCAGATGTTCAGGCGGTAGACTATTCTGCCTATGCCGCACTGATCACGACCGGCACGGTGTTGGCTGCCGAGCCTTCACGAACAGCCGCCTTTGCCGCTTTCGAGATGGCAAAAGCGGCGGGTTTGCCGCTTATCTTTGATATTGATTATCGTCCCTACAGCTGGATATCAGCTGAAGATGCGGCCAACACATTGTCCACTGCCGGCGAGCTGTGTGACATCGTAATCGGTAATGACGTCGAGTTCGGTTTTATGGCCGGAAGCTACGAAAACGGGCTTGATAAAGCGCGAGAGCTTGCGGCAAATACCGCCAGTATCGTGGTATATAAAATGGGTGAGCAGGGTGCGATAACCTTTGCTGATGGACAGGAACTGCACACTGGCATTTATGCTGTGGATGCTCTGAAACCTACCGGTGCCGGGGACAGCTTTATGGGTGGATTTATAGCGTCGCTGGCCGCAGGGCATGATGTGGAATCCGCCGTCTTGCGCGGGTCAGCCTGTGCGTCGATTGTAGTGTCCAAAGTTGGTTGCGCGCCGGCCATGCCGGACACTGCCGAACTGGAAGAATTTTTATCCACTCATCCCGGCGTTTCTGTTCCTGCTACACCGGTAAGCAGTTAGCCGGAATTTATAACCAACTCGTGCCGGAAGAGCTGCCAGAAAAAAATTGGGCTGCTCTCAGGTCAAACCAATCGATCAGGAATCGAACTGTGCATATAGCTCCTTTTGATAACAAGAACAAAGCCATTGTTGATAGTGACAACGCAACGGTACCGCTGAATTATTTCAATATCGTCAAACTGAAAAAAGGCGAGGCGTTTGAGTACCAGGTATCCGGTTATGAAACGTGTATTGTCCCGGCAACCGGTACCGTGCGGGTTGAAGTTGAAGGCATTGAATTCGACAAGCTGGGGAATCGCGGGGAGGATGTCTGGGACGGTGAACCCGAAGGTGTTTATATCCCGGTTGGTGCGAAGGTGCTGATCGAATGTCAATCGGACTCGACAGAAACTTTTATTGCTGGTGCCAAATACGACAAGGTGCTGGAGCCTTTTGATGTGCGCAGTGCTGAATTGGATCTGGTGCAATACGGCTCTGATGACACTAAAACACATCGCAAGATCAAACATATTCTTGGACAGAAACAGCACGACAAGGTAGGTCGTCTGCTGGTCAGTGAGCTTTTTACCGTTGGTCAAGGGGGCTGGTCCGGTTTTCCATCACATAAACATGATACGGACAGAATGCCTGACGAAACTCGCCATGATGAAACCTATAATTTCCGGTTTAAACCCAATCACGGTTCAGGTGTACAGATGCTGCAGCGCGTCGACAATGAGCCAGGTGATGCCTACCATATTGTTGATGGTTCGACCATTTGCCTGGACAACGGTTACCATCCTTGTTGCGTTTTGCCGGGTTATGAAATGTACTATTTCACGATACTCGGAGGCTTGTCACAACGTTCACTGGTGCAATATTTTCAGCCAACACATGCCTATCAAATCGAAACCATTCC
>CALFCE010000164.1 GCA_937951215.1 uncultured Granulosicoccaceae bacterium | reverse complement strand
GGGCCATCAAGCAGATTTTCCTGCCCTTTAACCCGGCAGTTAATACCGCAGATCACACGCAAGGTACCAAGATTAAACCGTAACCAGTACCTGATAAGACCAAAGCCGCATTCGTAAGAGATCAAACAAGCGATCAGTACCGGCAGGGTCATCAAGGCGGTGATCACAATAAAACACAGCCACCAAAGCAGGGATTTGATAAAAACGACCGGCTTTGAAACCTGAGGTGACGACATCTGATTCAACGGCTGCGGGCTTTCTGCGGACTGATGCTCTGACATATCAGGACTCTTTCTTCTCGGTTAGTAGATCGTCCACAAAAGCGGCCAGGTCATCAAAAAAGGGAATATGTTTGAGTCGATGTTTTTCGAGGGTTTTTTCACCCTTGCCGGTTTTAACCAGAACCGGCCTGGCATCAGCCGCCATGGCGGCCTGCATATCGCGCAAAGAATCCCCGACCACCGCAACCGTCGCCAGGTCTACGCCAAGGCGCTCCTGGATCTGGTACAACATACCCGGCATCGGTTTTCTGCATTCGCACTCGTTTGCATCGCTGTGGGGGCAGAAAAAAACAACATCAATTTCTCCACCCGCTTCTCTGACACACTGGTGCATTTTGCTGTGTATTTCATGCAGCGTGTCCACAGTCAATATGTTACGAGCAATGCCCGATTGATTGGTTGCAACTGCTATTTGATAACCAGCTTGAGTCAGCCTCGCTATCGCCTCCAGACTTCCGGGCAACGGTTGCCACTCTTCGGGTGAGCGAATAATGGGGTCACCATCGACATTGATCACCCCATCCCGATCGAGAATGACAAGCTTCACATCATGACTCCTGCAATTGCAGGCGAGACAAATCGGCGGTGTGCGAACAGAGCTGCCCCACTTGCTTTAGCAGAGCCAGTCGATTGTTACGCAGTGGCTCATCGTCCACCATCACCATAACATCATCAAAAAAGGCATCGACCGCCGGGCGCAGCTTGGCAGTACTTTGCATGGCTTCAATGTAGTCGCCTTGCTCAAATTGAGGAGCCAGCTCGGCAGCTATTTCGGCCAGATCGGACGCCAGTGATAATTCCGCCGGTTCTTTCAGCAAGGCTGTGTCGATGTTATCGGCAACGGGAGTCTCTACCTTTTTCAGGATATTCTGGATACGTTTGTTGGCAGCAGAGAGCGAGGCCGCTGCATCCGTTTGCCGGAATCCGGCAATCGCATTTACGCGCCGGTCAAAGTCCAGCGGCCGGGTAATCTGCTTGGCCATCACAGCATCGATAACATCCACTCGCTCACCCTTTTCCTGATAGTAGCTGCGCAGGCGTTCAAGCACATAGTCGACCAGCTCAGGCAGAGATTCGTTATCAGTCAACCGATCCCCAAAGGTCTTTTGCGATGATTTAAACAGGCTTGCCAAATCCAGCTCGAGGTTCTTCTCGATAATAAGTCGCAGCAAACCCACCGACGCACGACGCAAGGCAAACGGGTCTTTGGCACCGGTGGGTCTTTGACCAATACCAAAGATGCCGACCAGTGTATCTGTTTTGTCAGCAATGGCGAGTATCTGACCGGCAGTAGTCTCGGGCAGGATTCCACCAGCCTTGATTGGCCAATACTGTTCTTGCAGCGCTTTCGATACAGCTTCGGGCTCACCTTCGAGCTGACTATAGTAACGCCCGGCAATACCCTGCATTTTAGGCAGCTCTGTGACAATTTCTGTCATCAAGTCGCATTTGCAAAGACTTGCTGCGCGCTGCACCTGCGCTGTATCAGCACCCAGAGTATCGCTCAGTTCTGCTGCCAGCAATTCCAGTCGCTCAGTCTTGTCCAGCAAAGACCCCAGCTGTTTCTGAAACAACACGCGGCCCAGCGACTCACGATGGCTTTCCAATTTGCTTTTGCGGTCATTCTGCCAAAAAAACATGGTGTCAGAAAATCGCGGACGGATAACACGCTCGTTACCTTGACGTACGGTGTCGCTTGATTTGGAGTCAACATTGGCTACGGTGACAAAGCCGGGTAACAAGGCACCATCGCTATCAAGCAGTGCGAAGTAACGCTGGTTCTCTTCCATGGTCTGAATCAGCGCTTCTTTGGGCAACTCAAGAAAGTGCTCATCGAAACGGCCGGTGATTGCAACCGGCCATTCAACCAGGGACGTCACTTCATCAACCAGCGCATCATCCATCACCACTGCAGCACCAAAATCATCAGCACTTTGCTGCACTTGCTGCACGACCATCGTGCGGCGTGCGTCAAAGTCGGCAATAACGTACCCTTTTTTCAGTGACTCTTCGTAGTCATTGGCAGAGGCGAGTTCGATTGCGTTATCACAATGAAAGCGATGCCCGTGCGTGACCCGACCTGCTGTTTGTCCCAGTGTCGACAGTTCAACGACCCGCTCACCGTGCAATGCCAGCAACCATAGTACCGGGCGCAGAAATTCCACGTCGGTATCCGACCAGCGCATGCGTTTCGGCATCGGCATTTGACGGACAATACGCTGCAGCTCATCATTCACGAAACCATCAAGACTTTGGCCTGCTTGCATCGATCGATGCACCAGCCATTCACCCTTGCTTGTTTCGATGCGTTCGAGCTGTTCAGGTTCTACACCACATGAACGCGCAAAACCCATCAAGGCTTTGCTGGGTTTACCATCGTCACCGTAGGCAGCAGCGACAGCAGGACCACGCTTTTCAACGTTTTTCTCAGGCTGCGCTCCAATCACTTTATCGATGTAAACACCCAGACGTCTTGGGGTTGAAAACACCTTGAAGCCACCCGGCTCAAAACCGTTTTTCTGCAACGCCGAATGTAATTCAGTCGCAAGGTACTGCGCCATGGACAATGCAGACCCTGCTGGCAACTCCTCAACACCTATCTCTATCAATAGTGGTAATGAAGCATCACTCGCCGTAGTATTTGCACTAGGCACAGGCACGACTTTTTCAACACCAGCACTCGATTCGACATCGGCCTTTTTGTCGAGCAGGGAGAATCCAAGCCTCTCGCGGGACGCCAGGTAAGCTTCGGCAACAGCCCGTGACAAGGTACGAACCCGCAGGATATAACGCTGGCGTTCAGTGACCGAGATTGCATGCCGGGCATCAAGCAAGTTAAAGGTGTGTGAAGCGCGCAAAACTTGCTCATAGGCAGGTAGTGGCAACTCCAGCTCAACCAATCTCTGACAATTGGCTTCGCAGGTATCAAACGTGTTGAAAAGCTCGTCGGTGTCGGCATGTTCAAAATTGAATGCGG
>CALFCE010000163.1 GCA_937951215.1 uncultured Granulosicoccaceae bacterium | reverse complement strand
CCCATCGGTATGGGTGGCTTAACGGGTATACTGTCCCCCAGCTTTTAATAGGTATACTGTCCCCCGGTTTTTTGATTCTTTCGCGGTCGGCTATGCATATGATAATCAGAAAATACAGGTTGTTGGTTAAACATCTCATGTTAAGCCTTTCAGCTCTGACCTTACTGGGTTGTGTGACCATTCAGACCGGTTCGGATCCGGCAAAGTCTGGAGAAAGCAATATTCCGCGTACCGTAGATGCGAAGGCACTTGCTTCTGATTTTATCGCTCCCGAGCTCTCCCAGGCTAAAATGGAATTAGGTAGCGATGATGAGTGGATCTTTGTTGCCAAGGGCAGTGATAACCTCGCGGTCGAGTCTCTTACTCTCTATTACAACGGTATCAATGAAACTCAATATAATCTGGTAACGCTGCAGCCAGATGACTCGGGTGCGTTCTCACATGTGATCACAACCAAGGGCGAACCGAAAAGTATCAATTTCTTTATCAAGATCACTGATATTTCCGGTAACACAGTACAAAGAGGTCAGGTGGATAATCCGATGACTACTCCAGTCATTCTTCAAAATCAACCTGAAGAGACCTGGAACGGTATTGTTTCCAAACGTGGGAGAGTCTCCGTGCCACTGGAATTCAGGAACACTCTTGATGCGGAGCTGGATCTGGTCTGGATAGATTTTGATGGCAGGAGAAAAAGCTACGGAACGGTTGCGCCGTTTGGAAAGAGATCGTTTAAGTCCTATGTAGACCACCACTGGGAAGTGATCGACAAGGCATCCAATATCGTGTCACGATTTTCAGCCAAAGGTGATCGTGCGATAGCGATCATCAATTAGAGATCTGGTTGATAAAGAGATGACAAAGTAAATTGTCACTACTCATCGCACAGATCTTGTGGGATAGTGGAGGTGTGGCAGCAGACCGCTAAGCAGGTCGCTTGAGTAAAACCCATGTTACTTCTGTCGGCAATGGGAATTCGTATGTCGTCGAATTGTAGTACCACCCCTTGGCTTGAGAAAATATCGCTGATACTTGCTTTGCTAGTGTCGAGTGCTCTGGTTTCCTGCGGCTCTTCCGAGCCATCAAACAATCCACAATCCAGTGAATCCACACCCAGTGTCAGTTTAGCTCCAGCTGAATCACCCCAAGACCGTTTCGAAGCATCACGGTTTCTTGCTCAATCCACGTTTGGTCCGACACTGGGCAGGATCGCGGAACTAGAAAACTCGACTTACACGAACTGGCTAACGGAGCAAATGGCGCTACCGTTAAAAACCCTGCGTGAAGATTTTGATGATCAGCAAAACCTTAACCCCGATAGTGCTCCCAGCCGTGACTGGATCTTTGAATCATTCTGGCGCCGCTCGGTGGTCAATGAAGATCAGCTACGACAGCGTGTTGCTTTCGCATATTCCCAAATATTTGTCATCTCACTAAGAGATGGCGGCGTTGCCAGCTCTCCCCGAGGGGCCGCAGATTTCTATTCAAGGTTGGAGCAACATGCTTTTGGCAACTTCCGGGAGTTGTTGGAGGTCGTGTCCTTGCACCCCAGCATGGGTCAATATCTCTCACACCTGGGCAATGAAAAAGGTGACCCGGTTTCCGGTAGACAACCCGATGAGAATTTCGCTCGCGAGATCATGCAGTTATTTACGATCGGCCTGATTGAACTGAACCCTGATGGTACACCGCGTTTATCGGCCGCAGGATTGCCGATCGAGACCTATACCAATGCCGATGTTCAGGGTTTGGCGCGGGTATTTACCGGATTCAGCTGGAATGGCCCGGATAAAAGTCTGGGCCGTTTCCAGGGATGGATTGCAGACCCGAACCGGTCAATTATGTTGATGCAACCGTATCCGGAAAGGCATTCAACCCTGGAGAAAAATTTTCTGGGAACACAAATTCCAGCCAGTGACGTATCCGCTCCGACAGATGATTTGTCGATTGCACTTGATACGCTGTTTTTTCACCCCAACACCGGGCCCTTTATTTCGACGCAGTTGATACAGCGCCTGGTCAGCAGCAATCCATCCCCAGCCTATGTCCAGCGTGTATCAAGAGTCTTTGCGGATAATGGTTTGGGAGTGCGCGGTGATATGGCTGCCGTCGTTGCCGCCATTCTGTTGGATCCCGAAGCGCGTAACCCGGAGTCCGTGGACTTTTCGACCCGTGGGCGATTGCGTGAACCTATACTCCGATTGTCGCATTGGATGAGGAGTTTTGGCGCGACTTCCAATAGTGGCAGATTCTCAATACTGGGCACCGACGACCCGGCGACCAACCTTGGGATGACTGTGTTGCGAAGCCCTTCAGTGTTTAATTTCTATCGGCCACAGTATACGCCACCAAATACAGCGATTGCCGCAGCGCGGCTGGTGTCACCCGAGATGCAGATTACCCATGAAACCTCGGTTGCCGGATACTTGAACAGCATGCTGAATACCATCGAACTCGGGGGAGGTAGTTCATTTGATATCAGCTCTGATTATGCAGAGGCGAAAGCTTTGGCGCATAACCCCGCGCAATTGATCGATCATATTGATTTGCTGCTCACCCATGGCAGTATGTCTGAGGAGTTAAAGATGCTGATCATTCAAGCTGTTGAATTGGTACCGATGCCGCAAGAGGAGGATGATGCGGCTCGGCTGCAACGCAGTCAAATCGCTGTGTATCTTGCCATATCATCGCCAGAATATTTAGTACTGAAGTGAGGGAATGATATGACCGGTAACGCTTCACGAAGAGAGTTCCTCCGTTATGCGGCAAAGCTGTCAACGGCAGGTGTAGCGACGCCGTTTGCATTGAACCTTGCCACAATGACAGCAGCAAAAGCATCTGATGCAGACGACTACAAAGCCCTGGTGTGCGTATTTTTGCTGGGTGGAAACGATCATGCCAATACGGTTTTGGCTACTGACCCGACATCGTGGGCAAGCTATCAAGCGCTCCGAAACTCCGGGTCGGGTGTCGCGCTCGGAGCGCTTGATGATCAATCGAGCCTGCTCCCAATCACTCCAGCTACTGCACAAAGCAATCGCTCGTTTGCCTTAAACCCTGAGTTGACGGTCTTGCAATCGATGTTTGATCAACGCAAGGCAGCCATCATTTCCAATGTCGGGCCGATGATAGAGCCGCTGACCCGTGACACCTACTTGAACGAGACTGGTCGTGCTCCTCCAAAACTTTTCTCACACAACGATCAGACGTCTGTGTGGCAGGCGTTTGCACCGGAGGGTGCACTGTTTGGCTGGGGCGGTCGCATGGGTGATTTGCTTGCGAGTATGAACGAGGAGAATTCATTTACCTGTATTTCTCCATCCGGCAATGCTGTTTGGATTTCAGGCATTGACACAGTGCCTTATCACGTATCGGTCAGAGGACCAACCGTGATACAGGGGACACAAGGTGGTTTGTCCTGGCCCAACGGAGTGTCTGATATTTTCGAAACTATCGTGACCCGGCCCAGTGCAAATGTGTTTGAACAAGCTGTAGCTGGTGTAACGCGTTCATCCATTGATGCCCAACGAAAACTGGACCAGGCACTTATCAGCAATGAAGCGTTGGATGCAATACCGGCAGTGCCGTTGACGGGGCAGTCGAATTGGTTAGCTATGCAATTACGTGTGGTGGCCAGAATGATAGCGGGGAGAGCGTCGCTAGGTATGAAGCGACAGGTTTTTATGGTGACACTTGGCGGTTTCGATACGCACGACAATCAATTGCAACAGCATCCGGCGCTGTTGCAAACTCTGAATCAGGGTGTCGATTACTTTATGACTCAATTGAGCAAACCGGAAGTGGACGCTGATGAATGTGTCACGCTAATGACCGCATCCGAATTCGGTCGCACGCTGGCGACCAATGGTGATGGGACTGATCATGGTTGGGGAGCACATCATTTTATTGTCGGTAGTGGTGTACGGGGTGGCGATATCTACGGCCGCTTTCCCGACTACACACGAAATGGGCCAGATGACGTGGGTAGCGGGCGCTTGTTACCGGCTTATTCGGTTGACCAATACGGTGCTACACTGGCTAACTGGTTTGGAATTTCTGACAGTCAACTGGATGATATATTCCCCAACTTGGTAAACTTTGGATCCGACCGGAATCTGGGGTTTATGATTTGAATTGTTGCGGAAATATTTAGGCGGATATCCGTAAGAAATTTTTGATAATGGTTTTCTGCGCTTTTTTTCTCTCCGTTTATAGCAAATAGTATTAAGGCATGCTTTGTGCTTCGATTATTTGAATTGTTGGGAGATGTAAGGAGAGGGCATGCTGGTTCTTTCACGTCGTGTAGGCGAGAAGATAATCATCAACGATCAAATCACCGTAACTGTGCTTGGTATTAAAGGCAGGCAAGTTAGAATAGGCTTTGAAGCACCTGCAGACGTTAGTATTCATCGTTCTGAAGTGTATGAGAAAATTCTGCAAGATCGGCAGGATGCCGACGAACCCAAGGCAGCTTAAAGCACCATTGTCAGCGCACCCCTTTTTGTCCCCAATTTCTGTAAATTCATCTCACTGAAATTTTTTCTTCTTGCCTGATTCGGGCTTTTCCATTTTGTAGAACGACTAAGAATACAGTCTCAACAAGCGCTATTGGCTTGAATAAGTTGGTTAACTGAGGTAGCCTGTAAATAGGAACAGTGTTCTATCGGTGCAGCTTTCCAGTAAGCCAGTTGCACGGTAATCAGGAGTGGTTACATAGTCGCAGGAGTATCGCTATGTGTATGGAAGTAATCCTTGCCAAGTCACCGATCCCATCCGGATTAAAACCCCCTTCAAATTGTTGGTCGCAGCTTCGTTGCGATTTAGCCTGCTGTTCAGATCCGCCTCACTAAGCAGCTTCGATCCAACAGTGATGACAGATTACTATCGCCGGTGAGCAACTGTTGCTCTGCACGGCCAGTTACCCGTTACCCCACTGATGTCAGTCCCTGATCGTGCTGAGGATTCACACTTCGCTGAAACAGCCCGGAATCTATTTATGCATCCATCGGGGACTGATGTCTTTTTTATCTATTTTGTTGATGCTTCCTTTTAAATAAGAACCGGACACCCATAAATCTAATTCGTAAAAATCGATTAAATCAGGCACTTAAGTGTGCGACATTTGTGGGTGTCTGAATTTTCGGGTGTCTGAATTTTCGCCTGCTGTCCCTTCTGTGAACCATCACCGCATTTTCGGAAATAAACTGCATTCGCAACCGTGGAAATTAGCACGAGTCACTAGAATTGATCTAAGGCTGGGTCGCTATCGGTAACTTGAAGCGATCAAAACGGTGCAGTGTCCATGTACAAACTATTCCTCACTTTATCAGTCACAGCGAGTGCTCTCTTTGGTTATGTTGTATTGACGAAGCTTGGCCTGCCCGGGCTACTGGCCATTCCCCTGGCCATGCTCGTAGCTTTTATACTGTGGCAGTTTGAAAAGCAGGATGATGATGAAAACGGGAAAAGCCCCTGGGACTATTTGTCAGCACTTTTCGACATAAGGGAAATCTTTAAATATGCCCGTCAGATATTTTAAAGATCGATATCCATCAACCCATCACGGTCACTCTTGCAAAAGAAGAATTGGACACCCATAAATCTCAACAGAAAAAATTGGCTTGAATCAGACACTCAAGGTTGCGAAGTTGGTGGGTGTCCTAAACTCCCCTTATTTCCTGAATCGAGATGATTGTTTCAATAATTTCTTGGGTGTCCTGGTTATCTCTGGAAGCAGAATTTCCTATTGCAGGCAAACCCATTGAGCAATAGATCC
>CALFCE010000162.1 GCA_937951215.1 uncultured Granulosicoccaceae bacterium | reverse complement strand
CAGCAGAGCATGTCCTTTTTCAATCACGAGTTCGCGGGGCGTATCGGCACCAAGGTCATGCAAACATCGCTGGCCGTGCGAGAGACGGTGATGAAATTGATGGATATCCTGGTATACGTTGCCGTGTATTTTTTCAGTATCCTGTTTCTGGTGGCATCAGCCGATTGGCGGTTGATCATCCCGATGTTTACCTGGTTCCTGTTCTATTGCGCAATTTTGCGTTATTTCATCCCGAGATTAAGGGCCATTGCCAAGACACAGGCGGATGCGCGTTCGGTTATGACAGGCAGGGTTATCGATAGCTATACCAATATCAGTACAGTAAAACTGTGTTCTCATTCTGGTCAGGAGTCCGGTTATGCCAGAGAAAGCATGCAAGGCTTTATGGATACTGTATATGTACAGATGCGGCGCTCCTCATCGTTTCAGATCTGCGTGGATTTAAGCGTCATGTTGCTGTTCGCTATGACGCTGGCCGTCGCCATTTATCTGTGGCTTGATGATGCAGTAAGTGCCGGGGCTATTGCGGTAGCCATGGCTGTCATCATTCGATTGCACGGTCTGTCGCACTGGATCATGTGGGAAGCCACGGCCTTGTTTGAAAATATCGGGATAGTGCAGGATGGTATTGCGACACTGTCGCAGCCCAGCAAAGTGGTTGACGCGGAAGATGCTCAGCCCATCGCATTGAAAAGTAGCGCGATCAATTTTGACTCGATCAATTTTAACTACGGTAAGGAATTAAGTGTCATTGATCAGCTCAGCCTGGAAATCCAACCGGGTGAAAAAGTCGGGCTTGTGGGGCGGTCAGGTGCCGGTAAAACGACTTTGGTCAACCTGTTGCTTCGATTGTATGACTTGAGTGACGGAAGCATTACCGTTGGCGGGGCCAATATCGCGTCGGTGACTCAAGAAAGCCTAAGAGCTCAAATCGGAATGGTCTCGCAAGACACATCGCTGTTGCACCGGAGTGTGCGCGAGAACATTGCCTATGGTCGGCAGTCAGCCACGGATGAACAAATCATTGCTGCCGCAAAAAAAGCCAACGCTCATGATTTTATCCCGGGTTTGGTCGATGGAGCAGGTCGTACCGGATACGATGCGCATGTAGGCGAGCGTGGGGTGACCTTGTCGGGCGGGCAAAGGCAAAGAATAGCCGTCGCCCGGGTCTTTTTAAAGGATGCCCCGATTCTGGTGTTGGATGAAGCCACGTCAGCACTGGATTCAGAGGTCGAGGCTGCAATTCAGGAAAATTTGCTGGAACTGATGCGGGACAAAACCGTTATCGCCATTGCGCACCGGTTGTCTACCCTGGCCGCGATGGACCGTCTGGTGATCATGGAGGACGGCAAAATTGTGGAGCAGGGGACCCATCAGCAGTTAAGTGCAGGTGATGGACTTTACGCTCAACTATGGAAGCGTCAATCCGGAGGTTTTATTGATACTCAGTGAAGCTATACCCAGCTTGGTGTAGCCTTCAACAAGCTGTGGACAAACCGTTTTATGCACAGTCCAATTTTTGAACAATCTACGAAAAATAATGCGTAATAAAGAGATCATTCAACTTGAGGTAGAATTTATAAGCTACTGATAAAAAAGCGTTTAAACAAACTTGTCAACAACTCGACACATAGTGCAGTTTATTTTCAACATAAAAAATAAATTTACCAGTATTTGTTTTTCCACAAAGTTATCCACAGCTAGTGCCTATCTTATTCTCAATGTAAATAGCTGTAATCGACCTCGATTTTAACGTGACAGCATGTTGGCTTTTGGCTCTTCCTGTTTTCCGGACAATACCGTCTCTTCTGCAAAATCCGTCAATGATATGACATAGTCTGTCTGTGGCCTTTGCTGACTTCCGCTGCGTAGGCCTCTAGCTACGAGTGATTGTTGGTTTACGTTACGGTGCCTCTGGCCCGCATTAATAGGCTTCTCAATGAACTTGAACGCGAATATATTGAAACGGGCAACTATGCATGCAAACCGGAAGTCGTGGGAGAAAACCCGCACCAAGGGTGTACAGCGTATTCGTTTTGATCTGGTCAGCAACGTTAAAGAGGTATCAACGTCACTGCTAAAAATTTTGCCGGATACCAGCCTGCCCAAACATATCCACCCTGGTGGAGAAGAGATCTTCGTGGTGGAGGGTGTTTTTCAGGATGAGCGTGGTGATTATCCCCCCGGCTCTTATATCAGAAACCCGCCCGGTTCCTCGCACCATCCCAAGACCGAAACCGGATGTGTTTTGTTCGTCAAGCTCTGGCAGTTTGAATCAACTGATCGCTGGAAGGTTCATGTTCGTGCTTACCACGAGAGGCCATTCAGATTGAAAACCCGTCCCGGGGTTGAGTTGCGCCAACTCTATGGTGACTATCGTGAGGATGTGCGGCTGGAATACTGGCAGCCTGATCACCGTATAGAGCTCCAACCTATTAACGGCCTCGAACTGTTTGTATTGGATGGCGGATTTGTTGATACCGCAACAGCCTTCACCCGCTACTCCTGGTTGCGGATTCCACCGACCGAAAATCTTAAAGTGATCACCGGAAAAGCAGGTGCAAAGCTGTATGTGAAAGAGGGACATTTGGTTCATACAGTGCCGGGGAGGCCCGGGTTTCAGCCTCCTCGCACCATTGAATCGCCAAGAGACCCGCCTACGGAATTTCGATAACTCTGAGTTCGATTCCAAATTGATTGTAGAGCGTTTCTGCAGCATTCTGAATTTGCTGAATCTGATCTGGCGTGGCGCTGCCTTGTTGCACGATCAGTTCGAAGACCAGTGTGTCGATATCTCCTTCGTAGATGGTTGTACTTTGCTCCCCATCGGTTGCCGTGACCATGCCGTTGATGGCCAGAGGTTGCAGGAAATCCTCGAACATTTTTTGCCCCTCCAGTAGCAAACGATCGTATAAACCATCTTCTGTGTTATAGCTGGCAGATCGCAGATCATGACTGATCTGGCTGATGGCTGTACTGCCATCAATGAAATCGACCACTGGGAACCAACGTACCGTGGATTGTGAGGTATTGTAGGGAGCGAAAGATGCGATCCCGTTTTCAATAGCTGAACCGCGATAGATCCCCTGAAACACCTCAAAGTAACTGCCGCAATGAGCTGTGGTTGCGTTAATAAAGACAGCACCGGGGACGCTGGTTCGATTGTCATTGTTAGCAGAATCGGTGGCTTCAGCCTCAACATCACACGGCCCGTTTACCGGATTATCAGAGACAGAAGACGGATCCTCCGGCGGCAATACACTGCAGGGAGAGGCAACTCGAGCAGTGAGTAAATGATCCACCTGCCGTAA
>CALFCE010000161.1 GCA_937951215.1 uncultured Granulosicoccaceae bacterium | reverse complement strand
GATGCCCCGCAAACCATTTCGCGATTGATCAACATGGGCGTGCCGCCCTTTAACATCGCCACCGCTGTGACTCTGATCATAGCGCAGCGTCTGGGACGTCGACTCTGCGATGCCTGCAAGCAGGAAGAAGATCTACCGAGAGATATCCTTCTACAGGAAGGGTTCACCGAGGATCAGCTGGAAGGTTTAAAACTCTATAAAGCCACGGGATGTGGAAAGTGCAACAGCGGCTACAAAGGTCGAGTCGGCATCTATCAGGTAATGAAGATAAGCGACGCGATTGGCCGAGTCATTATGGATGGCGGCAATGCCATCGATATTGCAGATCAGGCGAAACTGGAGAAAATACCCGATCTCCGACAATCAGCATTAAAGAAAGTCGCACAAGGCATCACCAGTCTTGAAGAAGCTAACCGAGTAACCAAGGACTAAGCCATGGCAAGCGCTGCAGCAGCATCCGGAAAAAGAGAAACCACTCTTTTTGAATGGGAAGGCAAAGATGCCAAAGGCAACAAGCAACGAGGCCTGGTAACAAGCCCAAGCCCCGAGTTGGTCAAGGCCAAGCTTCGTCGTCAGGGAATTATCCCGACCAAAGTCAAAAAGAAAAAGGGCAGTAGTGGGCGCAAACAGAAAATCGAGCCCGCCGATATTGCCATATTCGCGCGACAACTGACCACCATGATGGCGGCTGGTGTACCCATGGTGCAATCATTTGAGATTGTGGCTGGCGGCATGGACAACAAGTCCATGCGCGATATGGTAATGGGCATCAAAACAGAGGTTGAAGGCGGTAGCAATTTTACAGCTGCGTTGAGAAAGTACCCTGATCAATTCGATGATTTGTTCTGCAGCCTGGTCGAGGCTGGAGAGCAATCCGGTACCCTGGAATCCTTGCTTGGTGAAATTGCCGACTACAAGGAAAAGTCAGAAGCACTGAAGAAAAAGATCAAATCGGCGATGTTCTATCCAATCGCGGTTCTTGTTATCGCGGGTATCGTAACCGGTATTCTTCTCGTGTTCGTAGTACCCCAATTCGAAGCGCTGTTTCAGGGAATGGGCGGAGATCTGCCGGCATTTACAAAAATGATTGTAAGCGCCTCCGAGTTTCTGCAAAAAGCCTGGTTCCCGATTGTATTGGCGATAGGGGTATTTATCTGGGTATTTAAAACTGCCAAGAAAAAATCCACTGCGTTTGCTGAATTACTCGACAGGGTTGTTCTCAAGCTACCCGTTTTTGGTGAAATCATCCAGAAATCCTGTACCGCACGATTTGCAAGAACACTGGCCACGATGTCTAAAGCGGGTGTACCGATTGTGGAAGCGATGGATTCAGTGGCTGGTACCGCGGGGAATTCGGTCTACACTAAAGCTATCCTCAAGATGAAGGATGAAGCAGCTACTGGACAGCGCTTGCAGCAATCAATAGAGAATTCTCAGCTGTTCTCCAATATGGTGGTGCAAATGGTTGCCATCGGTGAAGAATCGGGTGCTGTCGATGAGATGCTGGAGAAAGTGGCAGACTACTACGAAGAGGAAGTCGATAACGCCGTTGATGCGATGACCAGCTTGATGGAGCCGATGATCATGGCGTTCCTGGGTGTCGTTATCGGTGGCCTGGTTGTTGGTATGTATCTGCCGATATTCAAGATGGGTGATGCATTCTGATATTATTTTATCATGACTATTATTGATGTCCTTCAACACAACGCCGTAGCTTACTACGGCGTTGTTGCATTTCTGGGTCTGATGGTTGGCAGTTTTTTGAACGTTGTTATTCATCGCCTTCCCATCATGATGGAAAATGATTGGCGCGAGGGATGCCTGGCTTTTCTCAACGAGGACAAACAGCGGGAGGACAAAACAGGGGAAGACAAACAGGGGGAAGACCGGCAACCAGACCAAACAATTTCAACCGATCTGACTTCTGACAATTCACCAACAGCCACCCAATCCAATCAGGCTGCCTACAATCTGGCGGTACCGCGTTCACGCTGCCCCAATTGCAATCAGCTGATCACCGCCTGGCAGAATATTCCGATCATCAGTTACCTTCTGTTGCAGGGCAAATGCGGCAATTGCAAAACGCCGATCAGCATGCGCTACCCGTTGATTGAAGCGTTTACCGCGCTACTGTCAATCTTTTGCATCTGGCATTTTGGCCCCACCCTGCAAGGCGTTGCTGCAGTCATCATTACCTGGTGCCTGATTGCACTATCAGCGATTGATTTCGACACACAACTGCTACCCGACAGCATTACACTGCCACTGATGTGGCTCGGTTTACTGGCGAGCCTGCTACCTGTATTTGTAACCCCGGCAGACGCCATAATCGGAGCTGCCGCAGGTTATGGGTCACTGTGGCTGGTTTACCAAGCCTTTAAATTGGCCACTGGCAAAGAAGGGATGGGCTTCGGAGACTTCAAACTGCTCGCAGCCCTTGGTGCCTGGCTTGGATGGCAATCTTTGCTTATCATTGTCCTGTTATCATCTTTGGTAGGCGCCGTTGTCGGCATCACGCTGATTGTGGCACGTGGTAGGGATCGCCAAATTCCCATCCCGTTTGGCCCCTATCTGGCCGCAGCAGGATGGCTCGCGATGATTTGGGGTCCTCAGCTCAGCAGCGCCTACAACGGACTCTTTTTGTAGCTCGGGGGAAACATGCTGACAGTGGGTTTGACTGGTGGTATTGCCAGCGGAAAAAGCACCGTGGCAGATCTGTTTAAAGAACTCGGTGTCCCTGTTATCGACGCAGACTCGTTGGCACGTGAGGTTGTGCAACCTGGCTCACAAGGTCTTTCCGCGCTGGTCAAACATTTTGGCAACGCGATTCTGCAAGCTGACGGCAACCTCGATCGAGGCAAGCTGCGACAGATCATCTTTAACGATCCTGGCCAGCGTAAACTTGTCGAAGAGACCCTACACCCTTTGATCCGTGCACGCTCGGAACAACTGCAGCTGGAACACAAACTGGCAGGCCATGCCTATTGTATTTGCGATGTGCCTCTGCTGGTAGAAACCGGCCAACAACACAGCTATGACCGGGTACTGGTGGTGGATGTCAGCGAAGAGGTACAGGCGACCCGGGTCATGGCAAGAGATAACATCAGCCGTGATGACGCGATGAAAATCGTGGCTTCGCAGGCATCCCGCACCGACAGACTCAACGCTGCTACTGACGTGATCAGAAATGAATCCATGCTGGATGTTCTGGCGTCTGAAGTACAGGCGCTACATCAGAAATTTCTGAATCTTGCCGAGTTAAATGCCGCACCGCCCGGATAGTCTTATCAGGGTATCTAGCTGCGGTAATCGGCGTTTATACTGACGTATTCATGGGAGAGGTCACAGGTCCAGAAAGTCAGGCTGGCATCTCCCGCCCCCAGATCAACAGCCACTGTGATTTCATCGCGCTGCATTACCGCACTACCCTTCTCTTCGGTGTAATCCGCTGCAGGCTGACCGTTAACCAGCACCGACACCTCGTCGAGCTTGAGCGATAGACGATTGATATCAAGGCCTGCTGCTCCCGAGCGCCCCACGGCCATAATGATACGACCAAGGTTGGCATCACTGGCAAAGAAGGCCGTTTTAACCAGCGGCGAATTAGCCACCGTCAGGCCTACCTGACGACAATCCTGCCGAGACTGGCCACCACTGACTTCAATGGTGATAAATTTGGTTGCCCCCTCACCATCTCTGACCAATGCCTGCGCAAGTTGCAAACTCACTGCATGCAGGGTGTCTGCAAATTCTCCCCATTGATGGTGTGAAGGTGATAATTGAGGGCCCGTCCGAGCGGTTGCCACCAACACACAGGCATCGTTGGTAGAGGTGTCTCCGTCTACAGAGACCAGATTGAAACTGTCGTCTACAGAAGCCTTGAGAATAGTGCCAAGGACATCCGGTGCCACTTTGGCATCGGTAAATATGTAGGCCAGCATGGTCGCCATGTTTGGCTGAATCATGCCAGAACCTTTGGCAAACCCAGTGATAGTCACTTTCTCGCCTTCAATCTCGACCGTCCTGCTGACCGCCTTGACTTTGGTATCAGTGGTCAGGATACCGTGTGCAGCATCCAGCCAATGAGCTGATGATGTGCCCAGCTTTCCCGCGAGCTTGTCTATACCCGCCCGCATAAGCGGCATGGGCAACTGCTCACCGATGACGCCGGTTGAAAACGACAGCACCGAGCTTGCATCGACATCCAGTAGGTTGGCTAGTTGAGAACAGTTTTCCCGCGCATTGAGCATCCCTTGCTCACCGGTCGCCGCATTGGCTCCACCGGAATTGACCAACAGTGCGCGTACATAGCCCTGATTGCTGGCCATATGCTCACGCGCCACTGTTACCGGCGCGGCACAATAGGCATTGTCAGTAAACACTGCGGCAGCGCTACTACCTTCCGATAGCGCCACAATGACCAAGTCGCGTGCACCGTTACTTTTCAGCCCCGCTGCAAGAGCGCCAAGTTGAACGCCTGGCACTGGCAGCAGCGTCGTTGGCTCAACGAGATTGACCGCCATACAATCGATTTATCCCAGCTTGCCGTGGCATTGCTTGAACTTCTTGCCTGAACCACAGTAGCAGGGCTCGTTGCGTCCCATTTTCCGTTCTCCACGAACAAAGGGTTTGGCCGGTGGCTGGGCCGCTCCCTGGGCTGCTCCCTGGGCTGCTCCCTGGGCCGTTCCTTGGGCCGATTGTCGTTGTGCGGCTTGTTGTTGAGCAGTTGCCTGAGATGCGCCCCGGGATGCGCCTTGGGAAGCACCCCGAGAGGTACCTTGAGCCGCAGCCTGGCCACCTACCGCACCGGTATCCGCTTCTTCTGCATTGTCATCAAGCGCACTGACGGCGTCAGCATGCTGGTAAGTGACATCAGCCACTTCCTGCTGTCGCGCTCTTTCTTCATGCTCTTGTGCGACCTGTTCCACCGCTGCGGGGTCCTCAACGCGGACACGGCTAAGCAAGGTAATCACATCAGACTTGTATTCTTCCAACATCCGTGTGAAAAGCTCATAAGCTTCTCGTTTGTATTCCTGCTTCGGGTTTTTCTGCGCATAGCCGCGCAAGCCGACGCTCTGCCGCAGATAGTCCATACCGGCAAGATGTTCTTTCCAATGCTCATCCAGCTTTTGCAAGACGATCGCTTTTTCAAACTGCCGAAGATTTTCCACGCCGGCTTTTTGTTCTTTCTCGCGATAATTTTGCTCAAGCGTATCGAGGACTCGATTCTTGATGGACTCGATCGGAATTTCCGGCTCTGCTTCCAGCCAACCATGGATATCAAAATTATCGCCAGTCATTAGTTCAAGCTGAGCAACAAGACCATCCAGGTCCCACATTTCCTCCATGGAATCGGCCGGGATATGGGCATCAATGACTCCACCAATAACATCTTCACGCATGTCATCGATAGTTTCGGCCGCATCGTCCTCCAGCATATATTCATCACGTTGCTCATAGACAACCTTGCGCTGATCATTCGCAACATCATCGTATTCAAGCAGATGCTTGCGAATATCAAAGTTATGGCCTTCCACTTTGCGCTGGGCATTTTCAATGGCCTTGGTCACCCAGGGATGTTCAATGGCTTCTCCCTACCCAGTTTTTGCATCAACGAACCCATTCGCTCTGATGCAAAAATGCGCATCAGGCTGTCCTCCAGAGACAGGTAGAATCGACTCGAGCCAGCATCGCCCTGCCGCCCGGAGCGACCACGCAACTGATTATCGATACGGCGGGATTCATGACGCTCTGTACCAATAATATGCAATCCACCGGAATTCAGAACCTGATCATGCCGCTCGCGCCACTGCGCCTGTATCTGATCTGCAGCATCGGTATCACCTTCATCCAGCGCTTCCAACTCGGACTCAACATTGCCGCCCAACACGATATCAGTACCACGGCCGGCCATATTGGTAGCGATGGTGACAGCACCCGGCTGCCCGGCATTAGCTATTATTTGAGCTTCACGTTCGTGTTGCTTTGCATTCAGAATTTCGTGCGGTATATCCCTTTCAGCCAACAGCCCGGCCAGATATTCTGACGTTTCGATCGACGTGGTTCCAACCAGCACTGGTTGCTCGCGAGATACGCAGTCAACGATATCCTCAATAATGGACTCGTATTTTTCTTCCTGGGTCAAATAAACAAGATCCGGTCTGTCGTCGCGAATCATGTCGCGATGGGTGGGTATGACGACAACTTCAAGCCCGTAAATCTGTTGGAATTCGAACGCTTCTGTATCAGCCGTTCCGGTCATCCCGGCCAGCTTGTTGTACAACCGAAAGTAGTTCTGGAAAGTAATGGATGCCAGAGTCTGATTTTCACGCTGGATTTCAACTCGTTCTTTGGCTTCTATCGCCTGATGCAAACCATCCGACCATCGCCTGCCAGCCATGGTTCGACCGGTAAACTCATCGACGATAACAATCTGATTATCTTTGACGATGTAATCCACATTGCGCTGGAACAAGGCGTGGGCTCGCATCGCGGCGTTCAGGTGGTGAAGCAAAATAATTTTGGAGGGGTCATAGAGGCTCTCACCCTCTTCCAGCAAACCCGCGCCGATCAGCAGTTCTTCTACGTGATCATGCCCCTGCTCGGTCAGATGGACCTGCTTGGCCTTTTCGTCGACGCTGAAATGACCGTCACCTTCCTCTTCTTGCTGCCGTTGCAGCTGCGGGATCAAGGCATCGATCTGCCCGTAAAGATTTGAATCGCTATCAGCTGGCCCGGATATAATCAGAGGTGTACGCGCTTCATCAATGAGAATGGAATCAACCTCATCCACGATGGCAAAGTTCAGCCCGCGTTGAACCTTCTGCTCCGGGCTAAGCGCCATGTTGTCACGCAAATAATCGAAGCCAAACTCATTGTTGGTACCGTAAGTGACATCCGCAGCGTAGGCGGCACGACGCTCATCATGCGGAAGGTTGCTGACAATAACGCCCACAGTAAGCCCGAGAAACCGGTAAAGCTGCCCCATCCAATCCGAATCGCGTTGCGCCAGATAGTCGTTGACCGTAATGACATGTACACCATGACCGGCCAGTGCGTTGAGATAGACGGCAGTGGTTGCGACCAGAGTTTTACCTTCACCGGTCCGCATTTCGGCAATGCGGCCGCTGTTCAACACCATGCCACCGATCATCTGCACGTCGAAATGCCGCATCTCCATGGCCCGGGACCCCGCTTCGCGGACCACCGCGAAGGCTTCGGGGAGTATCGACTCCAGAGTCGCCCCATCTGCCAGACGGGTTCTGAATTCTTCCGTTTTCGCCGCCAGGTCAGCATCGGACAGGGCCTGCATCGCCGGCTCATGAGCATTTATCGCACTGACTTCGTTGGATAATTGCTTTATGGTGCGGTCGTTGCGGCTGCCGACAAGTTTTTTTACCAGATTTCCAATCATTTATGCATGCCTGTGTGTCAATATCGCCGGTTATCAACGTGCCGGACATCGATTTTACTACTAAACGCGTGTACTGTTCTTGATATGGTCAAAGCGGCGGAAAAAAAAGTGTCTCATGCTATGGCCAAGCATTTTGATCGGACGCCCGGTAATTGAAACACAGATGAAAAACATTTCCGATCTTCTTAGGATAGCCGCTGCGGAGGCCAGTGAGGACGATTCCCGCTTACGCACTGAGATTTCACATTGCGTGCCAGCAGAGTTGTTGTCCCATATTTGTTTCCTGCGGGTTGAAAACCGACGCCTGCGCTGCACAATGGACAGCGCTGGCTGGGCCTCCCGGATCCGTTTTCACGGCAGAAGCATCATCCATCAACTGAACAGCGAAGGTTTCGACATCCAGAATTTGTCAGTACATGTCTCCCCACAAAACAGCTCTCAATCCCTAAGCCCTCAACCCCCAAGCTCTCAATCTCAAGCCTCTCAATCACTAACCCAACAGGCTCAAACTCAACCTCCACCCATAAGCGCTCGACAACCTTCTACTACATCAGCGGAACCTGGCAGCACGCAGAAAACCCGCAGAGTCACCTCAGCCAACTCCGTAAAACACATTGAGCAGGTGGCCAGCGGGATCGAAGACGATGATTTGAAAGCCGCTTTGATGAAATTAGCCCGGAATATGCAGTCCGGGTCTGACTAAATTTCAGGGTAGCGCAGGAGGCAGACAGCAGCACACCGGCCAATCAGCACAGATTGCCTGACAACGGGTGTGAACATGGGGAATCTGCATAGCAGCCGGGATGGCCGCTATGCAATATGCAGCAACAGGCTAGCCGACAGCCTGCTGTGGTTGGGTGTAGGCAATTGGAGACTCTTTGACATCTTCAAAAGTCACCTCTTCCCAGGCACTTTCATTGGCCAACAATTCTCTGACCAGACGATTGTTCAATGCATGGCCCGATTTGTAGCCGGAAAAAGAGCCTATCAGGCTATGCCCGAGAAGGTAGAGGTCCCCGACAGCATCAAGAATCTTGTGTTTAACAAATTCATTGTGGTAGCGAAGGCCGTCTTCATTCAATACGCGGTACTCATCGACGACAATCGCGTTGTCGAGACTGCCGCCGAGGGCAAGATCCCGCTCGCGCAACGCTTCAATATCACGCATAAAGCCAAAAGTGCGAGCGCGGCTGATCTCTCTGACAAAAGAGGTGGTGGAGAAATCGATTTCTGTCGTCTGGACGTCTTCACCTCGGAACACCGGGTGGTCGAAATCGATGGTAAAACGAGCTTTGAAGCCATCAAACGGATCAAAACGGACCCATTTCTCGTCCTCACGAACCTCAATCGCACGCTTGATACGAATAAACTTCTTGGCAGCTCCTTGCTCGAGGATACCGGCAGATTGCACCAGAAACACAAAGGGTGCAGCACTGCCGTCCATGATGGGCACTTCGCTGGCACTGACATCGACAACACAGTTGTCTATGCCAAGACCAGCAAATGCAGCCATCAGGTGCTCAACCGTTGAAACGCGAAAACCGTCCTTGCCCAGTGACGTAGCAAGTTGTGTGTCTTGCACGTTCAACGGGTTTCCCGGAATTACCACTGCAGGCGTGCAGTCGACTCTTCTGAACACGATACCACTATCGATTGGCGCAGGGCGCAAGGTCAGGTAAACCTTTTTGCCTGTATGCAAGCCAATACCTGTGGCTCGAATGGTGTTTTTTAGAGTTCTTTGTCTTATCACTGTCTAGAATCCCGATGCAGCGTCGTTTAACGAATCTGTCAGCGCCATCGTCCCTACTGGAGATCTGATTAAAAATCAGATCTGGCCTGGACATCAGACCCGGCCTGGATTTCAGACCCGTTCTGAATCTCAGACCCATTCTGAATTTCAGACCCGGCATCCAACGGCGCTTACAGTTAATAAAGAGTCACTTGGCTCTCTTGAGTTGATCAGTCCCCAGCCTATGCGCAGTTTCTGCATAGGCTCGTTTATGAGGACCGTAGTCAGCAATCTCCTGACTACGCCAGCAACAAAAGAGCTTGGTTATATATAGCAGCTCTTTGACACTGTCACAGATTATTCGTGAATTTACGAACGCAATTATATAGATCGACAGTCAGCTCTCCACTTACCTTAAGTACTGGTAATTTAACCTCGAAGCCCTCTTTTAGTCAGCCTGACGGCGTAAAAAGGCTGGAATATCAAGATATTCCAGATCGCTTCCGCTTTTTTCGGCTCTATCTGGCGCAGGAGCACGTCCCTGAACTGTTTTCTGCGTCACACCTCCAGCACTCTCGTATTGCGAGTAATGGCTGCCAGCAGCTGGTGCCTGATGCGCTGCAGATGGTGGCGGTGGTGCATAACGTTGCTGCGGTGCCGAGCCCTGAGCCACGGCCTGCGGGTACCCTGACGGTGCACCTCCGGCGACAGCTACCTGCGGGCGAGCCTGATAGCCACGTCCGGCCGTATTGACCGTCCTCACGTTAACCGACCTTTGCTGCTGTGGACTGGCCAGACCGGTTGCCACCACTGTGACACGCAACTCACCTTCAAGCTCCGGATCAATCGCTGTACCAACGACCACAGTGGCATCATCGGCGGCGAACTGTCTGACAACGGTGCCGACTTCCTCAAATTCGCCAATTGCCATATCTGCACCAGCCGTTATGTTAACCAGTATGCCTCTGGCACCCGTCAGGTCGATATCCTCGAGCAACGGGCTTGAGAACGCCATCTCGGCGGCTTCAACAGCGCGCTGATCACCACGACCAATACCGGAACCCATCATTGCCAGCCCCATTTCAGACATCACGGTTCGAACGTCCGCAAAATCCACGTTAATCAGACCGGGACTTGTGATGAGCTCGGAAATACCCTGTACAGCACCTCGTAAAACATCATTCGCTGCGCGAAACGCATCCAGCAGAGTGATATTTTTGCCCAGTACCGACAGCAGCTTTTCATTTGGGATGGTGATCAGGGAATCGACGTGCCCTCTCAGCTCCTCAATACCCTGGGCTGCCACGGCCATACGCTTGGAACCCTCAAACGGAAATGGCTTGGTCACAACGGCCACTGTCAGTACACCCAACTCACGTGCGATTTGAGCAACAACGGGAATAGCTCCAGTACCGGTGCCGCCCCCCATGCCTGCAGTGACGAACAGCATGTCAGTGCCTTCAATCAAATCCTGGATGCGGTCACGATCTTCCATCGCAGCCTGACGTCCAATTTCCGGGTTGGCACCCGCACCAAGCCCTTTGGTGATGCTCTGTCCGATGTGCAGCTGGGTCTTGGCAGTCATGCCGCTCAAGGCCTGCGAATCGGTATTGGCACAAATAAATTCAACGCCCTGGATCCCGGAGTTGACCATATGCTCAACGGCATTACTGCCGCCGCCACCAACACCGATCAATTTTATGACCGGTGCATCGTTTACTGAATCTACTAAATCAAACATTTCTCAATTCCTCGTCACTGTTTATATTTGTTACTACAAAAAATCCGGCCGAACCGGCCCCCTAAAAATTATTTCTGAACCAATCCGTCATGCGTCTGAGCATGCCTTCCTCTGTTCGCACTTCTACATTTGGTGCTTGAGGATTCAGACGCCGGTGCAGGCCATACTGCAAAAGGCCTACTCCGGTTGCATGAATCGGGTTACTGATAATTTCCTCATGCCCGGTAAAAAACTGGGGTACACCCAATCTCACCGGCATATGGAAAATTTCTTCGGAAAGGTAAATAACACCTTCCATTTTCGAGCTACCACCAGTGAGTACAACACCAGCAGCACAAGATTCCTTGAAACCACTCAACATCAATTCTTCGTTAACCAGATTAAGCAGCTCTTCGTATCTGGGTTGCACGACTTCAGCAAGGGTCTGCCGCGCCAGGCGTGTCGCAGACCGATCCCCGACCCCCGGAACTTCAATCATGTCTTCCGGGTTTGCCAACTGCCGTAACGCACAGGCATAGCGAATTTTGATGTCCTCGGCGTATTGCGTCGGTGTCCTGAACGCCACCGCAATATCGTTGGTGACCTGATCCCCGGCTACAGGGATAACCGCGGTATGCCGAATGGAACCCTCATTGAAAACAGCTATGTCAGTCGTGCCACCACCAATATCAACCAGACACACTCCCAGATCTTTTTCATCCGGTGTCAGCACCGAATAACTTGAAGCAAGTTGCTCCAGCACAATGTCTTCAACCTCAAGACCGCTTTGCTGAACACACTTGCTGATATTTTGTGCTGCATTGATTGAACCTGTCACCAAATGCACTACCGCTTCAAGACGCACCCCCGACATACCGATCGGATGTCTTATCCCTTCCTGGTTGTCGATGATGTAACCCTGTGGCAGTACATGCAGTATCTGATGATCCGATGGAATGGCTATAGCTCTTGCTGCATCCATCACTCGATCCATATCCTCACGCCCGACTTCACCGTTTTTTATCGCAACAATGCCATGAGAGTTAAGGCTCTTCACATGGCTTCCGGCAATGCCGGCAAACACGGTTTTAATCTGCACGTTAGCCATCGTTTCAGCTTCTTGAACAGCTTTGCGTATTGACTCAACAGTCGAGTCAATATTGATCACCACCCCTTTTTTCAAACCTCGTGAAGGATGCGACCCCATACCGATAATGTCGACCTCACCATCAGGGGCCACTTCTGCAACCAGAGCCACAATCTTGGAGGTGCCTATATCCAGGCCCACGATCATTTGCTTGTCGTCTCTTGCCGCCATAGTCAGTTCCGGTATTTTTGTCGGTCAGTTGGAGCTCCGTCTGGCCCCACTCCAGACGACACGAGCTTCAATGTTGCAAAAGAATCCGATAAACGCGCAGCGTCGTCATCACCCGCACCTACACGAGTCATGGTGAAGCCGTTGGCATACCTCATGTCAAACTTCACAGGCTGCCCGTTCAAGGAAGTAACCAGTCGTTCATACACATCAACAAATCTCTGCACACGTTCTTCCTGTTTCTCCACACCCAGTCGCACAGTGACATTGTTGTCGAGCAGCAGTGCCTGTGATTGGCGGCTATCCTCTCGCAATGCCTCTATACGGGCACCAAATGGCGTCAGATAGTTTTGATAGGCACGCAAGGCACTGAGCAAATCATGATGGCGACCCGCGCTACCATGTAACTGCGGGAACTTCGCAAAGTAAGCCTGCCACTCAGCACGTTGAATATGATCGGGGCCAAGCTGAGGCGGCTGGAAATACTCAAACTTTTTGCTGATCAGCCCGTCATCATTCCAGCGGGCTGCCGGCTCATGCTCTACAACGTCGATGCTGACGCGATCAGGTGATATACGCCTGACATGCGCTCGTGCAATCCACGGCATACGTTCGACTTCCTTGCGTATTTCATCCAGCTTCAGCGCATAGAAACCATCACGTGTCTTGTCGATAACCGTTTGACGCAAACGGTCCCGGTCTGTGTAGTCAAGCGTACCTGCCACTTCCACTTCATTAACCGGAAACTCACGCGGATCAGCGGTGTATCGTCCTATCATCACTATCGCCACGAACAGCAGCGCGAGCCCGGTAATACCAATGAACAACGACACCGGCCGTGTAAAACTCGATGGTCCCGGCACGCTGTACCCCGTGGTTCGGGAATCTCGTGCGTCAAAATCCGAAGCATCCACTTGCTCAATATCGTGAACGACCTCATAGGCGGAACTGTCGTCCAGTAAATCCGATGCCTCGCGCAGGCCCGGCGCCCGCTGCACTTTGTTGTCAGCTCCCTTGACTGAATTGTCCCTGGCGGATACTGGCGACCGGACAGCGCTCATCAAACAAGCTCCATCGGTTTCTGCGAGGCAGATTTTACGGTCAAGGTGGCGGAGAGTATCTGCAAACACAACTGCGGGAACTGAATGCCCGCCTCTCGCGCAGCCATCGGAACCAGGCTGTGATCCGTCATGCCAGGTGCCGTATTGAGCTCCATGAAATATTCATTACCTTGCTGATCAAGCATAAAATCAACGCGAGCCCAGTCTTTGGCACCGATTGCCTTAAATGCCGTCAGGGCCACTTTCTGAATGCGACGCTGATCAGCTTCGGGCAAATCCACCGGACACTGATAGTTGGTGTCATCCGAAAGATATTTAGCCTCATAGTCATAAAACAGATTGGGTGTACTCATACTGATGAGTGGCAATGCGCGATCACCCAAAATAGACGCAGTGACTTCCAGCCCATCAATAAACTCTTCCATCATCACCGGCCCATAAGCACTGGCATTCTCGTAGGCAGCAGTAAGCTCATTCTCCATCGCTTTGCTGACACCAATACTGGAACCTTCCAGAACCGGCTTGACGATAACCGGATAGTGCAACTCTGCTGCTGCCTCGCGGGCCTGCTCGTAAGAAGCGACCTCATGCCAGCGGGCAGTTCGAATGCCGTTGAAAGCGCAAATTTGTTTGGCCCGTAACTTATCCATCGCCAGCGCCGAGCCCAGGACACCTGAACCGGTGTAGGGGATTCCAGCAAGCTCCAACGCCGCCTGCACTGAACCATCCTCACCACCCCGGCCATGCAACACAAGAAACGCCCGGTCAAACTTCTGTGACACCAGCAACTCCGCTACCTGCCGGTCAGCATCCACCGGGTGTGCATCGACACCACACTGTTGCAACGCAGCCAACACTTCGGCACCGCTTTTCAGCGACACTTCCCGCTCCGCAGACCAGCCACCAAATACCACTGCGACTTTGCCGAAACTCTCCGGATTCGGTTGCATGCTATGCCCCTGCACTTTGCAGCGCCTCACTGAAATGCGCTGGTATAGAGACGGCGAGACTACCAACACTCCCGGCCCCCAGTGTCAGCACGATGTCGTTATCTGCCACCACACTCTGCAATTGCTGGGGTATGTCCTCTATGGACTCGACAAATATTGGATCAACCTGGCCACGATTGCGGATTGCGCGTGCCAGCGCGCGACCATCTGCACCATTAATTTTCTCTTCCCCTGCACTGTAGACTTCGGTCAGCAGCAACACGTCAGGTACAGACAAGGCTTCCGCAAAATCTTCAAACAAATCACGTGTACGGGTATAACGGTGAGGCTGAAAAACAACTACCAGACGCCGGTCGGGCCAACCATCCCGCATCGCTCCAAGTGTTGCGGCCACTTCTGTCGGGTGGTGACCGTAATCATCATATAAATCTGCGCTACCAGCATCGAACTGTAAACGACCATGAAACTGCACTCGTCTGCCAACGCCCTGGAACTCATTAAGCGACTGTTTGATTGCAGCTTCCGGGACCTCAAGCTCATGCGCTATTGCGATAGCAGCGGCGGCGTTTAATACGTTGTGCTTGCCTGGCATGTTCAGAGTGATTCGGTCGATGCGCGAGCCGTCTTTCAGACACACATCAAAAAACGTTTGCAATCCTTTCTGACTGATGTTGCTGACTCTGACCTGAGCATCTTCACTGACGCCGTAGGTGAGTACCGGTCGCGTGATTCGGGGTATGACTTCCCGCACATGCTCATCATCGATGCAGACAACTGCCAAACCGTAGAAAGGCAAATGCTGCAAAAATTCCACAAACGTTGATTTCAGCTTCTCGAAATCTCCATCATAGGTGGACAGATGATCAGCATCTATATTGGTCACAATTGCGATGACCGGCTGTAAAAACAGAAACGACGCATCACTCTCATCCGCTTCCGCTACCAACCAATCAGAATCGCCAAGATAAGAATTGGTGGCAGAACTGTTCAAGCGCCCACCAATGACATAAGTAGGATCAATTCCACCCTGTGCCAGAACGCTGGCAACCAGGCTGGTCGTTGTTGTTTTGCCATGAGTACCGGCCACTGCGATGCCCTGCTGAAAACGCATCAATTCAGCCAACATCGCAGCGCGAGGCACAATCGGCAATTGCAACTCACGGGCTTTCATCAATTCCGGGTTGTCTTCCGGCACAGCTGTCGAGACAACGACAACGTCAGCTGCGTCAACATTGGAAGCGGTATGTCCACAATAAATAACCGCGCCCAATTCGCCGAGCCTTTGGGTCAGGACATTACTGGACAGGTCGGACCCACTGACTTTGAAGCCAAGGTTCAGCATGACTTCAGCAATGCCACCCATCCCCACACCACCAATGCCGATGAAATGCATCACACCTATGCGACGCATTTGACTTTTCACCGTTGCAGACATCTCAACAACCATGAGTGCCTCCTGCTGACAGGGTTACGGTTTCAAGCTTCACTTGAATACTCCTGAAGGGCGTCTGCAACCTGAACCGCACTACCCTGCATAAAGCGGGTACGCGCATTGACCGACATCTCGACAAGTTTTTGCCGATTGCCAACCAGATCATCAATGCGCTCGGCAAGTTCGTTGATATCAATCGCTGATTGGGGCTGGATTACTGCGGCTGACACATCGGCCAGCCACGCAGCATTAGTGGTTTGGTGATCATCAACCGCATGGGGATAGGGGACCAGCACACTCGCCAGGCCAACAGCTGCCAACTCAAAAACTGTCATCGCGCCTGCTCTGCATATCGCAAGATCAGCCCAGGCATAGGCCTCTGCCATATCGTCAACGAACGGCTCGATGCGAGCCTTGAAACCGGCTGCATCATAAGCAGCAACACACAAGGCGTTTTGAGTTTTGCCGCATTGGTGCCAAACCTCCACTGGAGTAGACAATTTTGCAAACACCAAAGGCAATTGCTCATTGAGTGCTTGCGCGCCATGACTACCACCCACCACAAGCACCCGAACCGGCCCGTCGCGACCCTGCAGACGAGTCTGTGGATGCTCAATGCCTTCGATATCAGCACGCACCGGGTTCCCGACCTGTGAATGTTGAGCCAATTTATCCAGCACACCGGGAAAAGCGGTAAACACTCGCTTGGCGAATTTTGCCAAATGACGATTGGTCATACCGGCAACCGAATTTTGTTCGTGCACGCAAAACGGCAATCGGGTCAGCAAAGCCAGTAAACACCCCGGGCCCGAAACAAACCCGCCCATACCCAGCACAGCGACCGGTTTGCGGCGTAGAAACACTCGCCAGGATTGATAACAGGCCCGACATAAGGTTAGCGGTGCCAGCAAACTCGCAAGCGCTCCCTTGCCACGCAATCCGCTAACGGTGATCCACTCAACATCAAAGCCGGCGGCAGGAACCGCAGTTGCCTCAAGACCGCTACGAGTGCCAAGCCAGACAACCGGGACATTTCTCAAACGCAGCACTTCAGCGATTGCCAGAGCAGGATAAACATGCCCACCTGTGCCCCCTGCAGCAATTAACACCGGTCTAGTACCAGGCATTGACACGCCCTCCCGACAGTGGCTCTTGCGGCCGTGGCATCGGTTTCATACTGTCAGCAAATTGTTCGCGCACTTCATAATCAATGCGCAACAAGATGCCAAAGCTGATGGCAAAGATCAGAGCACTACTGCCACCGTAACTAAGCATTGGCAGGGTGATACCTTTGGTCGGCAGAACACCCATATTGACACCAATGTTGATAAACGACTGCAGCCCGATCCAGGTACCGATACCCAATGCCACGAACGCCGCAAAACGATGACCAATTTCATAGGCACGGCGCGATAAGGCAAAGCTCTTCCAGACGATGAATGAAAAACTGAAAATAACGGCCAGCGATCCAAACAACCCCATCTCTTCAGCCAGAATCGCATAGACAAAATCAGTGTGTGCTTCCGGCAAATAAAAGAGTTTTTGCACGCTGCTACCGAGCCCGACCCCGGTCCAGGAACCGCTACCAATCGCAATCAAAGATTGCGTTAACTGAAAACCCCGACCAAACGGATCATCAAATGGACTGAGAAAGCTCAGAAATCGGGCGAGACGATAAGGCGACAACCAGATTAGAAAATAGGTTACCAGCATCAGTCCGGCGATCAGGGCCGCAAACTGCGATACTCGAACACCCGCGACAAACAACATTATCATCGCGGTCATGGTGATCACCGCCGCAGCGCCAAAATCGGGTTCCAGCAACAATAAAGCATCGGCAAAACAAATCAGCACCATCGGCTTTACAAACCCACCCAGTGTGTTCTGTACCAGCTCGCCACGCCGGACCAGATACCCCGCCAGATAAACAATGATGCAAAGCTTGACGGCTTCTGACACCTGCACATTAAACAGCCCGAGATCAATCCATCGGCGACTACCGTTAACCTCTTTGCCGATACCGGGAATCCAGACCAGAGACAACAGAAACAGCGATCCTATTAACATTAACGGCCCGTACTTCTCCCATTGCCGTATCGGCACACAAAAAACGGCCGCACCCAGCAGCAAACTGAGCAAAAGAAAAATACTCTGGCGGATAACAAAATAGAACGCAGAACCGTAGTTCCTCTCGGCAAACGGGATCGACGAAGATGCAATCAGCACCAGACCAAACAGACTCACGCCGACAAACACTGCCAGCAATATCCAGTCAAGACGAGACTGTTCCACCACCACGGTAACCGGAGTGCGGCCACGGCCTTTGATCGTGCGTGAGATCAACGAACTCATGCAGCAAGCCTCCGCACTTCTCTGGCAAAATGATCTCCACGCTGCTCATAGCTTGCAAACATATCGAAGCTGGCACAGGCAGGCGACAACAGCACTGCATCACCTGCTACAGCCAAGCGCTGTGCCGTGCTGACTGCATCCCGCATATCACCGGCATGATGCACATTGACCAGATCGTGCAATGCCGCTTCAATCAGGCCGGCATCGCGCCCTATCAAAATCAGATGTTTTACAGTCGCATCAACCACCGGTCGCAGCAGTGAAAAATCAGCATCTTTACCAAGTCCACCCGCAATCAGGATCACCGGCGCTTCCATCGACTCTATCGCCTTGATGCAAGCATCAACATTGGTACCCTTGGAATCGTTATACCAACGTACACCATTGATTGTCGCGACCAGCTGCGTCCGATGCGGCAACCCTTCAAACACTTTCAATCCTTGCAGGACGATTTCGTCAGGTAGCTGCAAAGGCGACAACAAGGCCAGAATAGCCAACGCGTTCTCTGCATTGTGCTTACCTCGAAGCAAGAGCTCTGATGATCGCATCAACGGCGTGCTTCCCCTGTAAAGCCAATAATCGCCAGAGTTGCGCTGCAGGCCATAAGACACAGACAGGTCATCAAGCCCGGCTTTATCGAGCATTGCCTTGTCACCAAAGAAGACAACTCCGTGGCTCGCATCTGCCGAACTGTCGTTGGCTGATCTTCCGGCATTGTTTGTCGCTGAGAATGACGTGGGCTGGGAGAATGACGTGGGCTGGGTGCGCACATCTGCCACATTGCAGACAATCAAACCGGCATTTTGGTAAACACGCTGTTTGGTTTGCGCATAGTGCTCTATGTCGTCATAACGATCGAGATGATCTTCGGACACATTCAGCACAGTCGCTGCCAGAGGCTTCAATGACCGCAGTGTCTCAAGCTGATAACTGGAGAGCTCCAGCACATACAGTTCAGCCGACTGCTCCAGAACTTGTAAAACCGGTTCGCCAATATTGCCGCATGCCAGCGCAGATACGTTTGATGTTTGCAAAACTTTCTCAATCCAGGCGACTACAGTGCTTTTTCCATTAGACCCGGTGACAGCCAGTACCGGCACCTCAACCAGACGCGCGAATAGTTCGATATCTGACAACACATCCTTGCCAGCAGCCAGAGCCTGTTGAATAGACGGCTGTGCCAACGGCACTCCGGGGCTGACGATCAAGACGTCAAAAGAACTCACCAGCTGATCATTCAACTCACGGTGCAAAACCACATCGTTCAGTTCATCAGCAAGTGCTTCCACTTTTTCATCACTGATCAGAGCGTCAACGAGCTCACAGTCAATCTTGTGCCTGCGAAAAAAAGCCAGCACTGACAATCCGGTTTTACCCAGACCGACCACCAGGATTCTTCTGTTATCCAGACCCGCTCTTTGAGCTACGTTTGAAAGCTGGGTATTCATCGGCTTATCGAATCTTCAGGGTGCTGAGACCAATCAGCACCAGAATGACCGTGATGATCCAGAAGCGCACAATGATCCTGGGCTCCGGCCAACCTTTCAGTTCAAAATGATGGTGAATCGGAGCCATACGGAAAATGCGTTGACCAGTCAGCTTGTAAGAGCCCACCTGCAAAATCACCGACACGGCCTCGAGAACAAAAATACCCCCCATAATGACGAGTACCAATTCCTGACGCACCATAATCGCCACAACTCCCAGCGCTGCACCAATGGACAGGGCGCCAACGTCACCCATAAAAACTTGCGCCGGGTAAGTGTTAAACCAGAGAAAACCAAGGCCGGCACCGACCATGGCGCTACAGAACACAGTCAATTCACCGGAGCCCCGAATATTGGGAATGCCCAGATAGCCTGCAAAGATCGCATGGCCGGCAAGGTAGGCTATCAAGCCCAGCCCGGCTGCCACCATCACTGAGGGCAAAATTGCAAGACCATCCAGCCCGTCAGTCAGATTGACCGCGTTGCTGCTACCTATGATCACCAGAAACGAAAACGGAATGAACAACCAGCCAAGCTCGATGGCGACGTTTTTGAAAAAAGGTACGATCAAAGTGGTTTCAGCAACATCAGTGGCTGAAAAAAACAGGAAAATCACCGCAAGCCCGGCGACCACCAGCTGCCACACTATTTTTTCTCTGGCTCGCAAACCCACCGAGTTACCCAGCATTACCTTGCGATAGTCATCTACCCATCCGATCGCACCGAATCCGATAGTGACAAACAGAACAATCCAGACCTGCTTCACCCCAAGGTCAGACCACAACAGCGTGCTGAGAGTAATAGCGACAATGATCATGGCACCACCCATGGTGGGAGTACCCGCCTTGCTCAAATGAGTCTCTGGCCCATCTGATCGTACCGACTGACCGATCTTCGCAGCACTCAACCAACTGATAAGAGAGGGCCCGTACAAAAGACAGATCACCAGAGCAGTAATTGCCGCAAAAATCGATCGCAGCGTAATATATTTAACAACGCCAAAACCCTGATCAATGACCGACAACCACTGCGCAATCAGTAACATCATAAGATTGCTACCCGCTGTTGCCGAATCGATCCGCCGTTACCTGCACCGGCAAGCTGGCGCGGCGCACTCAATAACAACTCAATTACCTCTTCCATGCGAGCACCGCGTGAGCCTTTAAACAGCAGGGTATGTTCATCACCCAAACGACCACGCAAACATTCGGCGAGCTCCTCTTTTTCGCTGAAACTGGCCGCATGCGCACCAAACTCACTGGCCGCATGCGCTGCGAGACTGCCCACAGTCAGTAGACTGTCAACACCGCTTTCCCGCGCATACCTGCCCATTTCAGCATGCAGGTTCAGCTCATCTGCTCCCAGCTCAAGCATGTCTCCCAGTATCAAAGTACGTTTACCTGAATACTCGGATAACAGGTCGATAGCCGCTTTTACAGAGGCCGGGTTTGCGTTGTAGGTGTCATCAATGATTGTCGCATCGCAGTTCGTCTGTCTTACCTGCAATCGCCCCGACACTGACTGCATCGCCGACAGACCGGCAAGCAAACTTTCCATGGGCAACCCCGTGCAACTCGCTGCTGCAATCGCCGAAAGCGCATTGGCATAGTTGTGCTTGCCAACAAGATTCAGCTTTGGCACAACTTCCTTGCCGGCCAGGTCACCCATCTCGGTTTTATCTGCAAAACAAACACTAAATTGCTGCCCCTGCCAGACACCTCGTACGTCAGCGTTATCAGACATACCGAAGGTGCGAGTCTTGCAGTGACTGGCGGCTTTGCGCATCACCTGATGGTGCTCACTATCGGCATCAAACAGGGCGTAACCATCGCGACTCAAACCTGAAAAAATGCTCGACTTTTCAATCGCTATATTTTCAATACTTCCAAAACCTTCAAGATGTGCTGCTGCCACATTGTTAACCAATGCAATATCAGGTTGAGCAAGCGTGGTCAGATAAGCTATCTCACCTTTACCGCTGGTGCCGATTTCAAACACAGCAAATCGGTGCTGAGCCTGCAAGCGAGCGGTGGTCAATGGCAGACCGATATCGTTATTAAAATTACCCAGGGTTGCCAGTACCGCATTGTCGGTATCGCAGCAGGCCGACAACATATTGGCCAGCATCTCTTTGACGGTAGTTTTGCCGTTGCTGCCAGTCACCGCTATTTTCAAAGCTTCGGTTCTGTTGCAAAGCAATGCGCCAATAACGCCAAGTGCCAGCAGCGAATCAGACACGACTAGCTGAGTGATGTCGGCAGCCGCTGTATCTGCACCAGAGTTTTCGTGCGCATGCTCGACAAGCAAGGCCGCCGCCCCGCGTCGCAGTGCCGCATCAACGTGCTGATGGCCATCATGATTGGGGCCGCGCAATGCAACAAACAATTCACCCGCTTGCAGGGTTCTGGAATCAGTACTGATACCGGTTATCACAACATCCGGCCCAACCAAACGAGCTGCCAACTCCTCTGCAGTGCGGCCATTGCCCTTAAGGCCAGCAAGCGTTTTTACCGCGACGTAATCAGCATGCGACGACTGACTGATTGCATTGGCGACATCCGAGAGCAACAGTTCCACTATTGCCCCCCTGCTTCCTGCCACCGGGAAACCAGATCCCGGTCGCTGAATTGCAAGCGCTCCGCACCGACCAACTGATAATCCTCATGACCTTTGCCAGCTACCAGAACCCAGTCGTCGGCTGCAGCGCGAGCTAAAGCATGTTCGATAGCTGTCTTGCGGTCAGATATGGTGGCTATGCGGCTGCCAAGTTGATCAAGATCATCGATGCCAGCCAGAATATCCCTGATGATGGAAGCTGAATTTTCGCTACGCGGGTTGTCGTCAGTGATGACTACCTGATCAGCGAGCCGGCAAGCGACCTCACCCATCAACGGCCTTTTACCCTTGTCCCGATCTCCGCCGCAGCCAAAGACGACCCATAAACTTCCGGCGCAATGCAACCGTAGTGCAAGCAGGGCTGATTCCAGAGCTTGTGGGGTGTGCGCATAGTCAACGACAGCTCGCACACTGTCTGCGGACTGAGGAGATGGCGCGAAACATTCCATACGACCCGGCACAGGCTTGATCGATTGCAAACCTGCTACGATTTCGCCGGATTCAATACCGAACGATACGAGTATTCCAGCGCAGGCAAGTAAGTTCTGAACATTAAACGTACCCAGCAACTTTGACTCTACCGAGTAGCGACTACCGTCCAGACTCAGCGTAAACTGCAGACCGTTTTCGACAGCTGCGATACTCCCGGCGTGCAGCTCCAGTTCGTGGACGGGGTCGTTGGCTGCCATGGTTGTGGTTGCGGCCAATGTCGCCGCTTCGGCCTGAGTCGTATTATGCTGGGTTTCATTATGCCGGGTTGTATCATGCCGGATCGTTGTATATCGAAGCAGCTGCCGTGCGGGCTTCGTTTTCAACATCTCGCTATCGGACAATTGACGACCGAATGAATCATCAGCATTGACCACAATCGCCTTCAGATTCGGCCAGTCAAACAACCTCTGTTTGGCTTCTCGATAGGCTTCCAGGGTCTGGTGATAATCCAAATGATCACGACCAAGATTGGTCAATGCCGCCACATCAAATTCGACTCCATTCACACGACCTTGATCCAGTGCATGAGACGACACTTCTATCGCAATAAATTCAGCACCCGCCAGCTTTAATTGCAACAACATTCTCTGCAAGGTGACAGGATCCGGAGTAGTCAATGGATTGGGAAGCATCTGGGAATCCAGGCCCCAGCCGATAGTTCCGATGTACCCGACCCGGCGGCCCAGATGCTCCAGCGATTCCACAACGAAACGACTGACCGACGTTTTGCCATCAGTGCCGGTGATACCACAAACCGGAAGCTGGCGACTGGGGTGTCCGTAGCAACGCGCTGCGATCTTGCCCAGGGCTTGGGCGAGGTTTTCAATTCTCACCACCTGCGTAGCTGACACACTGCCGGATTCAATCCGCGCAGGAAGCCGTTTCGCATCGGGATCATCAGCATCAACCAGCACTGCAGGAATATCACGCTCGAGCACTTGATCAAGATAGTCGAGCCCATGGGAGGTATGACCGCGCAACGCGACGTACACTTCACCGTCCCGCGCCAGTCGGCTGTCCGAACAAACACCACGCACAGTAATGTCAGGCAAGTCGTCAACTGCAAAACCCGACAGCAGCTGTCGCAAGTCGATAGACGGCACTTGGCTGTCCAGTAGTCCACTGGCAAGCAATCCGTTGGCAACTTGTTCAGTCGAACCGATGCTCACGATGGATCCTCGTGCAACATGTTCAGAACCACACGACCATCTGATTCAGTAATGTTGTCCGGTTCAACACCAGCCAGGCGCAATGCTGCAGCCATGACGCTGGCAAAGACCGGAGCCGCGACCACTCCCCCGAAATGCTGCCCGCCGCGTGGGTCATGAACCACCACAACCGCAGCAAACCGGGGATTGGAGACCGGGGCAAAACCGGCAAAAATAGAGACATAGCGATCGTCAGCGTAACCACCGCGCTGTGATCGGTGCGAGGTTCCTGTTTTACCTGCCACCCGGAAACCGGGTATGCGTGCTCGACTACCGGTACCATCTCCGGCAACAACCTCCTCAAGCATGGCCCGAAGCTCGGTTGCAACAGGCGGGCTGATCACTTGCTCACCGATTCCCGGCTCATTGGTTTTGACAAAACTGATTTGCGGTAATTTGCCACCATTGGCAATAGCTGCATAAGCCCGGGCAAGCTGCAACGCGGAAACAGAAATCCCGTAACCATAGGACAGGGTTGCCTGCTCTACGTGATGCCACAAGGTTGGGTGATTGAAATAACCGGCGACTTCACCCGGGAAGGCACTACCGGTGGGACGGCCAAAACCCAGCTGATCAAACACTTCCCACATTTGCTGAGGTTCAAGCTGGGTAGCCACTTTGCTGACACCCACGTTGCTGGATTTTCGTATAATCCCGCGCAAATCGAGCCAGCCATAATTACCTTCATCCCGCACTTCGTACTTGCCAATCTTGTAGTAGCCCGGAGAGGTAAAAATTATATCGTCTGCCTTGAACTGCCCGGACTCGAGTGCTGCAGCAATGGTAAAAGGCTTCATCGTCGAACCGGGCTCGAACACATCAGTGATGGACCGGTTTCTTTGTTTGCCACCAGTCCTCATGGAGGTATTGTTGGGGTTGTAAGTCGGATAGTTGACCATTGCCATAACCTCACCGGTGTTGACATCCAACACCACCAGCGACGCAGATTCGGCCTTGTGCTGGTCAATGGCACTGGCCAGCGCGCGATCAGCAAAATACTGTAGTTGCTTGTCGATACTCAGATACAAATCTTTCCCGGCAGTGGCTGTTTTTACTATATTCAGCCCCTCGATTTCCCGACCTCTGAGATCACGGACCACGCGCCGCTTGCCGGCTGTGCCGCGCAACCATTCGTCATAGGCGATCTCCATTCCTTCCCTGCCACGGTCATCAACATCAGTGAAGCCCACGACGTGGGAAGCTGCGCGACCGCTGGGATAGTAACGGCGATACTCGCGCATAAGGTCAACGCCAGGCACAGCCATCTCTTCAATGGACTTGGCCACCCCCGGCCGTACGTGCCGCTGCACATACATGAACTCACGCTTCTGCGAGTGAGCCTTGTCGATACGCCCCAGAAAATCGTCAGTATCAAGATCGAGCTCTGCTGCCAGCATCGAAAGCTTCTTCGGGTCTTTCAGCATCTCTTCCGGCACACCCCAGATGCTGTCGATGGGTGTACTGACCGCGACGGGTTCCCCGTGCCGATCGAGAATATTGCCTCGATGAGCCGGTATGTCGACCAATCGTTGCTGACGGGCATAACCCTGACTCAAGTAAAAATCGTGACGCACAATCTGTAACTGAATAGCACGCAATACCAAGGTACCCAAAGCCAGCAGGAACAGACACAGCACCACACGTCTGCGTAAAACCCAGTTATGTGTGACAGGTTGAGCCATTAGCGCGCAATCATCACGGTTGATGACGGATTCGGAAATTGCATATCCAACCTCTGACGAGCAACACTTTCAACGATGCTGTGGGCCGAAAAGGTGCTCTCCTCAATTTGCAATCGACTCCACTCAATATCCAGATCGTCGATAGCTGACTGGATACCACTGAGCTCTATATATTTTTGGCGACTCAGATGCTTGCTGTAGACCACACCAATCGCCAGACAAATATTGAATGCTGCAAGCGCAACCAGCACACTGATCATTTTCAAGACAAACGCTCCGCCACTCTCATCACCGCACTACGTGCACGCGGGTTACTGTTAATTTCTTCTTCGCTCGGGAATATCGCCTTGGACACCCTGCGCCAGACCAGTGGCTTCGCTGCAGGCAAAGGCAGATGTCGAGGTATATTCGTCGCCTGCGTCGGCGCTCGCAGAGACCGTTTGACCAGCCGGTCCTCCAGTGAGTGGAAGCTGATAACAACCAATCGACCACCGGTTTTCAGTATGCGCTCCGCCTGTTCCAGTACAGCTTGCAATGCAGCAATCTCGTCGTTGATATAAATGCGAATCGCCTGAAAGGTTTTCGTCGCCGGATGCCGCTGATGATCCCATCGCGGATGCGCGACTTTGACAATGTCTGCCAATCTGTCAGTGGTGGTAATTGGCTCCTCTTCACGCGCTTTGACAATGGCAGTCGCAATCCTTCCCGCATAACGCTCGTCACCATAATCGCGAAGTACCTTTGCGATATCAGCTTGAGAAGCCGAATTAACCCACGTTTGCGCGGTCAGTGTCTGCTGCTGATCCATACGCATATCAAGAGGTCCCGAAGCCTGAAAGCTGAATCCACGCTCGGCGTTATCAACCTGCGGCGAGGAGATACCCAAGTCGAGCAGCAGCCCATCGACTCTGCCAGTTAATTCAAGTTCAGCCATCAGTTGTTCTAATTGGACAAAATTTCGCTTGAAGATGGAAAAACGCTGCTCGCCATCAAAGCGGCTTCGTGCAGCTTCGACAGCAGTGTCATCTTGATCAATTGCGATCAATCTGCCCTCTTTATCGAGGGTCTTGATTATATTTTCACTGTGCCCGCCACGACCAAAAGTGGCATCAACGTAACAACCACTGACATTCGTGATGAGTGCATCAACCGCCTCATTCAGCAGAACAGTGGTATGCAAATCATGTGGCTGCATAACAACTTTATGTGGTTAGCAATAGCTGTCTATAATGACAAGCCTTTTGCCTCATCACTCAAGGCGTCGAAGCTGACTTCAGATAATTCATCTGGCCATGCATTTGATTTTTCATCCCAGCTTTCTTCGCTCCAGAGCTCGAGCTTCTGGCCCTGGCCCACCATCACGGTTTTTTTATCTATGCGCGCATACTCCCGCAACTTGGAAGGCACAAGAATACGCCCCATCTTGTCAACCTCGGACTCAGTTGCGAATCCTATGTACAGTCTTTGCATTTGCCGATTTAGTGGGTTGGTATTGGGTAGGCTGAGCAGTTTCTGCTCAGTCGGAAGCCAAACGGCCATGGGATATATCAACAAGCAGCGGTCAGGACCGGCAGTGACCATCAGGTCATCTGCCCCCTCAGCCAACAGCCGATCGCGATGCTTCTTCGGAATCGCTACACGGCCTTTGGCATCGACACTTATATTGGCGATTCCACGGAACATGTTGTTATCGGTGCAGGCAGATTACTCCCCCAAAACACCACTTTTATCCACTATTACCCACTTGGGGCCACTATAAGCATGTGCTCGATAGCGGTCAAGCGTGCAACAGACTGCATTCAAGCAATTTTTGCTTTAAACACAACGGCTTAGCAGCTCCCCTTGATGTAGGGCCTACTCTTAATATTCAATGAGTTGGGTAACAAAAGCTAGAATTTGCTTTAATCTATCAAGCGAGAAATGTAATTTTACTGCAGTTTTTTGATGTGCTGGAGATCGTAATATTTTTGACGTTTTTTTTTATTTACCCACTTTGGGGCCAATTCTGCGACCCGATCCGGCATCAAAGGTGATGAGAAATATCCCTGAAAGTGGGTAGTAAAAGTTCGTAGTAATAGAAGGAGTCGGCCATAAGCCGGGTTCTGTCGTGGGCTATCATT
>CALFCE010000160.1 GCA_937951215.1 uncultured Granulosicoccaceae bacterium | reverse complement strand
ATTAAAAACTGGGCCAGAACAGACCCTCTTTCGGGATCAACAAATTGGGGCACCAATGCCAGAATAAAAAGAGCCACTTTCGGATTCAGCAGACAAACCAGGATCCCTTTTCGCCACGCTATAAGTGCACTCTCTGGTGCTACTGATCGCGCTGGGCTAACTGGATTCATTGTCTCTCTGTCAACGGCAGCAACAACACCGGCAGACGTGACAAGGGACGAATACGCGAGCCACAACAAGTAACAGACTCCACCCCACCGGATTATCTCAAACAGTATTGGGCTGGATGCAATCAAGGCTGCCAGGCCCAAACCTGCCAGCACCGAGTGAATAAAAGACCCTGTTGCAATTCCGAGCGATGAGGCAAGCCCTGCTCTCGGCCCAGCCCGGAGCCCCTGCCCGAGACAGAAAAGCATATCAGCGCCGGGGGTCAGATTTAATGCCAGTGCGATCGGGATATAAATAACTAATGAACCGGGATCTATTGGCACATCAATTCTCAGGCATCCACCCCGCCCCAGATCTTCTCGGCAGTTTGAACCACTAGCTCCAGTTTTTGCTGCTGCTCCTCCTGTGTCAGGTTGTTGCCTTCTTCAGTGGACGCAAAGCCGCACTGTGGAGCTATGCCAAGCTGATCCAGATCAACATATTTTGCGGCCTGATCAAACTTTCGTTGCAATGACTCCACCGTTTCAAGATCGCCTTTTTTAGTCGTCACAAATCCGGGCAGCACGCGCTGCGAGCCTTTAGGTAACAACTTTAATGGCTCCAGGCCGCCTGCACGCTCAGTGTCATATTCCATAAAAAATACATCGACACCGGTTTTGTTAAATACAGCATCGGCAGCAGGATCATAAGCACCCTCCGCTGCATGAGTTGATCTGAAATTACCCCGACACATGTGCATCGCAATCAGCATATCGTCAGGGCGATCCTTGATAGCCTCATTCATCATCCAGGCATAGCGATCAATCAGATAGTCTGGGTCAATCCCTTGTTGCATCTTTTCTGCCCGGTGTTTCTCATCGCAAAGATAAGCAAAGAATATATCGTCCATTTGCAAATACCGACAACCTGCCGCATAAAACGCGGTGACGGCTTTTTTATAGGTTTGTGCGATTGCCGAGAACAATGCTTCCGGGTCTTTGTATTCTGCAACAGAAATATCTTCCGGCGCGGTTCTGAAATGACAGCAGCTTGGCCCAGGAATAGATATTTTTGGCACGACTGACGTGTTTTCAGCCACAAAGCTGAAATGTTCCAACATCGGATGATCTTCCGGGAAATCGAGAGGTGCCGTGATCGTTGGAAAAATCGGCCTGAGTTTGACACCAGCAAACTGCACACCTTCTTCACGCTCCTCCAGATCCAGCCCGGTCAGCATGCCCATAAAGTCATAGTGCCAGAAAGAGCGGCGTTGCTCACCGTCAGTCACCGCATGCAGTCCCGCTTGCTCCTGCATTTTAATCTGTTCGACTATTGATGCATCTTCAACCAGCTTGAGCTCGGCTGCTGACAATGATTGATGCTCGAAATGCTGTGACCTGGCCTGGACCACGTTTTTGGTCCGCAACAAACTACCCACATGATCTGCACGAAACGGTGGCTTTTTCATAAATCAAACCCTCAATCAGATAACCTGATCAAACGTTATCATGAACACCGCTTCAGTGCATACGTGCAAAGGCCGGTACCGCTGGTATCCGCTGGTAAACCAGAGTCACCGGGCATTGCACAAGGCAACTAAACTCATTGCTGCCAGAATTTTTTCCGGCCTTCTATTTCAGCGTCGGCCCACTCTATGCCGATATCCCGAAGTTCAGCATCACTGAGTTTCAGTAACTGACGACGCGTTGTGAAATTGATATTCCAGCGTTCCCACAGGGCAAGAAAATTGGACGTTGACAGTAACCGAAGATTATTGCGAATATAAATTGAGACTTGTGACATAACACACTCCCGTTAACAACCCACAAATCCATTGTCGACGGAAAAGAGTCATAAATAAAACGATATAATGTTATCGCAAGATAAGCGAAGGTTATGAACAAGCATAATGTCTCGTTAAATTCACTGCGCATGTTTGAAGCAGCAGCGCGTCATTTGAGCTTCACGGCAGCCGCCCTGGAGCTGAATGTGTCACAAGCCGCAGTCAGTCAACAAATGCGCACGCTGGAAGCACAATTGGGAGTCAAGCTATTCACTCGCCGTGCTCGAAAACTGGCCATTACACCGGCGGGGGACGATCTTGCGGTAGCGACTCGCACAGCCCTGCTATCCATCAACCAATCGCTGGATCGTATCAGGGGTACCTCTGAATCCTCCACACTCACAGTAACCACGCTTTCTTCCTTTGCTTCTCACTGGCTGGTACCGCGAGTTGATGCTTTCCAACGCACACACCCGGATATGGAACTCCATGTGCACACCTCGGATGATCCGGTAGATTTACTGGGAGGCAGAATCGACGCAGCTCTGCGGCTGGCGGCCACGCCCAGAGACGGACTGGTAACCGAGTTTCTGATGCCGGAAGGTTTTTGTCTTGTGGCCGCACCAGCGATTGCCGAGAGGATCGAGAAAGACCCTGACAATCTTTACGAATTCACACTGAACCTTGATAGCTCCCAACTCGCAGACTCGCAACCGAAGGATATGACCGATGCTGCTACCGACAGCTCTCTCGCCGAGCTGAATCTGGATCCCATCCGGCTCAAAACACGCATCTTTTCATCCAGCGAATACGTTGTTATCTCGGCTCTGGGAGGTAACTCACTGGCACTGACCCGGTTGTCGCTTTGCGTGGATGCATTGGATAACGGGCAGCTATGCATTGTGTCAGGGCACTGCAAACCGTTAGACCAGGGCACCTCTCTGGTCTACCCTGAACTCAAACAAGATGATGCCAATCTGGGCAAGTTCCGAAAGTGGGTTTTAGATGAGGCCGCAGATTTTACCAGCAGGTTACAAACTTACCTGACATAAGCGCCTATCGAGACTGGGCTACTCAGCTCAGGGCAGCTCTTCTCAGGGTTGCTCTTCTCTGGGCAACTCAGGCCAGCACCGCATGTATTTTACGCGACTGCAATTCGACCTCGTCTGCCCGACTACCCATCACTACCTTTAGTTGCACCATGGTCCGGTGACCCATCGGCGCGGGTAAATGAGTGGGTAAATCAGCAGCTGGTTCCAGCCAGATTTGCCGGATCTCACCGGGTTTCAATTCCAACACCTTGTCGGCTAACACAGTGTTGATGTTATACACGCCAAAACGAGTGCTAACAGCGCCTGGAGAAAGATGCCTGAGCTCGACTGATTCGGTGCCATGGTTGGTAATCTCGAACCGGGCCATCAGCCCATCGATTTGATTGGCATCTGGGTCAGAAAACTCAAGGCTTATATCACTCGAATCACCGCTTACCGCACAACGCGGGTCAGCGCTGGTACACAACAACTCCGCGGTTTGAGTTGTATTGAGCGCATCTCTTGAGTGTAAACCCATTAAAGCGGGCGCCAATGCCGAGCAGGCCATACCCTGCACCACCCGACGTCTTTGTTTGTTTATCATCACAACGGCCCTTTTCTATAGTGTTCGTTCAAGGGTACCTCACTGATGCCAATTTTCTGTAAAAGCCCCTGAAACCGTTTCAATCCTTTACAAGAAACATCCATCGATAGGCAACAAACCAGGCCAAAAATGAGTCTACCCACAATTCAGATTTATCGTCAGATCACAGAGAAAACCACCCACACGACATCCTGGGTCTTACCCCGGGAGATCTGCGCACTACAACAGGTGTTTTATCTAACAACAAGTGATCTGTGACATATTTCCGATCCTTAGAATTTTTCTGCAGATTGCGGGCGTTAAATTCACGGGGTATGCTGAAGAAAGGCGCACATTCCCAACACCTGAGGTAACCGCTATGCCTGCACTGCAGCTTGAAGAATCCATTGATATCAACACGGACATTGCCAGCACTCGCGACGCTATCGAAAACTTCAATCATTGGCCGCACTGGTCACCGTGGTTATGTGCAGAGCCCGAAGCCAGACTGACCTATAAGGGTGAACCGGGACAACCCGGACACGGTTACGACTGGGAAGGCCAGATCGTAGGCGCTGGCGGTATGGAACTTGTTGCCAATGAAGCTGATCGCCTGAAAATGGACCTGACGTTTCTCAAACCTTTCAAGTCGACTGCAAAGGTTGAGTTCAAACTACAACAACTCGCAGACGACAAAAGCCGGGTCAGCTGGTCCATGGACAGCAAGCTGCCGTTTTTCATGTTCTTTTTTACCAAGACGATGCAAGGGATGATCGCCAATGACTACAAGCGAGGATTACTGCTGTTAAAAGAGTATGCAGAAACCGGTAGCACCAGCTCTGCTATTGAACTCGCTGGCGTGCAGGATTCACCCTCGATCAACTACGTCGGCGTCAGCGCTGAATGTGCGTTTGACAAGATAGGCGAATCAATGGAAGTGAACATGCCCCGACTTTATCAGCACGTCAGCGAAAGTGGAGCTGAGATTACCGGCAGCCCTGTCAGCATCTACAACAAGGTAAAGATGGATTTTTCAAGTTGCCAATACACCAATGGGATCCCGATTGCGAGTGATACAGCAGATCTGCCAGCGGGTTTGTTAACCGATGAATTCAAAGCCGGCAATATCGAACCCGGCAGGGCCTTTAAAGTAATACACCGTGGTAAATATGAACATCTTGGCAACGCCTGGTCTACCGCTTATATGCACATGAAGGCCCAGAAGCTGAAAAAATCCAAATCTCAAGCGCCGTTTGAAGTCTATGTTTCGGACCCCGAGAACACCCCTGCCAGCGACCTGATCACGGAGATTTATATACCCGTGCGCTAGCTCACAGTGGGCCAGCAGCGGTAGATCACGTATAATAAAGCAGTGGCGCTCATACAAATGTGTGAGCGCCGTCAACTCGTTGAAATTTGCGAAAATACAGGACCCTGCCCCGTTGCTGACACTGATCTCACCAGCCAAGACACTCGACTACGAGAGCCCAATCACGCTCAAGAGCCGCACTGAACCCCGGTTTCTCGATCATTCGGAAGAATTGATCGATACACTCAAGCCGCTCAGCAAGAAGCGTGTGGCCACCTTGATGAATCTGAGCGACAAGCTGGCAACTCTCAACGTAGAACGATACAACGCCTACCAGCCGAAGTTCACCACCGAGAATTCAAGGCAATCCATATTGGCGTTTAAAGGAGATGTTTACATTGGGCTCGAAGCCCAAACCCTGAGTAAACATGATTTGAACTACGCCCAAAAGTCACTGCGTATCCTTTCCGGGCTATACGGATTGCTAA
>CALFCE010000159.1 GCA_937951215.1 uncultured Granulosicoccaceae bacterium | reverse complement strand
ACCATGGCGCTGTTGTCGGGTGCGCAAGCAGAATCGTTGCTACACCCAACCGGTGAATTCGCAGCCCGATTTATGATCATTGCGATGATCATCAGCCCACTTCGACTGATGTTTCCAAAAAACCGCTTTTGGATGTGGATGATGCGACGCAGACGCTATTTCGGAGTTGCGGCGTTTTTTTACGCTTTTGCCCACACCCTGCTCTACATCATCGATATGGCAAGCCTCTCAAGTATCCTCGACGAGGCTTTGCTGTTGGGGATTTGGACTGGCTGGTTGGCGATGTTTATATTTGTTCCGCTGGCGCTGACATCCAATGACAAGTCGGTCAAGCGCTTGGGACGCAACTGGAAGCGGCTGCAACAAACTGTCTACGTCGCTGCAATAGCAACGCTACTACACTGGATATTTGTGCATAACAATGTCGGACCCGCATTGGTGCACTTCCTGCCGCTGGCGGCATTGGAGATCTATCGGGTCTGGAAAGTGAAACAAGCAAAGCCTGCGACATCGGTTGCACCCGACAAATTACAAACCAGCTAAGAAAACAGGAGCCCAAGCATGAAAAATATATTACAAAAAACAACCCTCGCTGCACTTATTCTGATTCCAATGCAAGTGTTGGCCACGGGCAGAATGGAGTGTGAGCCCGTCGACAAGGCCAACTGGATGACAGAAGCTGCTTTGCAAGAGAAATTGGTAGATGAAGGCTGGAAGGTACGCCGCATGAAAGTGGATGGCGGCTGCTGGGAGGTCTATGGCACTACCCCTGAGGGCGAACGCGTAGAGGCCTATTTTCACCCTGCAACGGGTAAAAAGTTACTCGTTGCACGCCGCGGAAAGATACTGTTTCGCGCTGACTAAGCCAGGTTGAAACCTGGCTGGCTGTTGAAAAACAGTCTGCTAGGTGTCCTTCCCTTCCCGGGAGGGATCAACCACCTTCGATCCATTGCCAGCTCGCGGATGCGCTTTGTCATAGACCTGCGCCAGATGCTGGAAATCCAGATGGGTATACACTTGCGTTGTCGAGATATCCGCATGCCCGAGTAGCTCCTGCACTGCACGCAGATTTCCGCTGGATTCCAGCAAGTGACTGGCAAAGGAGTGCCTGAGCATGTGCGGATAGCAGTTCCTTGACAGGCCTTGTGATTCGGCCAGTTTTTTTAGCCGCATTTGCACGGTGCGCGGTGCTATCCGCTTGCCGCGGCTGCTGATAAACACAGCTTTTTCGTTCGCACCCGGTAATGCGCGCCGGAACACCAGCCATTTGTTGATCGCATCCACCGCATGTTTACCGACTGGCAGGTCGCGGGTTTTTCCACCTTTGCCGGTGACTCGCACTTGCCCAACACTCAAGTCAAGATCAACCAGGTCGATGCTGACCAGCTCGGAGAGTCGCAGGCCAGAGGAATACATCAGTTCGAACATTGCCAGATCCCGGCAGATCATCGGATCATTCAGATTCTCTTTCAGCAATTGGCTGACTTCATCAGGATCCAGCGTCGATGGCAGAGCTTTTTTATCCTTGGGTGCCAGAACGTCTGCTGCCGGATTGGATGTAACCAGCCCCAACTTTGCCATAAACTCATACAGCCCTCGCAGGGCAGACAATCGTCTGGCAAGACTGCGTCCCGATACACCCGCCAAATGCTGTTCGGCAACAATCGCTCTGATATCTTTTTTACCGAGCTCTTTCCAATCAGCTATGCGTCGGCGTGCTGCGGCATTGGCAAACACTTTGAGATCACGTTGGTAGTTACCCAATGTATGCGGAGAGTAGCGCTTGGCGACTCGCAGCTCCTGCAGGTAATCTGCAATGATTGGCTCGTATCTGGAAATCATGGCTGGGGCCTACAGCAAGGTCGCGACGCGACGACTCAACACTTCACCGAGTTCGTTCAGGAACATCACACCCTTGTTGGAACCGAATCGTCGAGCATCCGTACTGGACAGCACTACCAGTCCGATATCACGCGAATATTGCAGCGGGATTACAGCGATCGATCCAATACTGGTGTTGTCATTGAACAGGAAATGCCTTTGTTCGGGGGTAGGCACAGCACAGCTGGTGGTACGCTGATTGAAGTTCTCTTCAAACAGATTCAGACCGGGGTCATCATACGGTACAAACAGATCCGGCTGCTGACTGTGCTTGTTACCAGCTTTGGAATCGATCATCAGGAACTGAACGTCATCCGCTTTGAAGTTCTCAATCAGCGTCTGTTTGGTCAGTTCGATCACATCATCAATTGTCGATGCGGTGATGATCTCCTGGATCAGGTGATGGAGGCGTTTGTGTAGCTGCTCGTTTTCTCTTGCAACGCTGATCAGCTCACCCAGCTTGTCTTCAAGTGCAGAACACTTGCGTCTGAAGACGCTGACCTGCTTTTCAATCAGGGATACGGCACCACCGGTATCATGGGGGATCTGCAAATTAGACAGAACATCTGAATGGTGATTAAAAAAGTCGGGATTGCCCTTCAGGAACTCTATGACATTACATGCGTCAAGCTGTTCGTTGCTATTGTGTTCTGCTTGCATCTCTACATTTCTATATGGCCCTCAAAGACTTTAGTGCATGGGCCAGTCATTTCAATATTTTGTCCGTCTTCCGGCCAAACAATATCCAGCTCTCCCCCCCTGACCTGCACCCTGACCTGACGTTGCAAAATTTTTTGACGCACGCCTACAGCGACGGCAGCACAGGCTCCTGTGCCACAAGCACGTGTTTCACCCACCCCTCTTTCAAACACCCGAAGACGAATGTTTGACGCATCAATTTTTTGCATAAAACCAACATTAACTGCGTTGGGAAATCGCGAATGACGCTCCACAATTGGCCCGATTCGAGCCACGTCTGCCAAATCAACATCCTCAACCATGGTCACGGCATGAGGGTTACCGATCGCAACGGCCCCAATTTCAAGCGAACTCTGAGTGCCTGCGGAACTGGATTCAAGCGATAGTTGATAATGGGTCGCTTCACTGTCGGCAACAAATGGGATCAAGTCCGGCTGAAATTCCGGCACCCCCATTTTGACTGTGACCCGGCTATCGTCCAGTACTTTGAGCTGCAGGAGGCCAGCCATCGTGTTGACCGATATCACCTCACTGTCGGTCAGAGCTTTGTCACGGACAAAGGCGGCAAAGCATCGAGCACCGTTGCCACAGTGTTCTACCTCGCCACCATCAGCATTAAAAATGCGATAGTCAAACTCCGCTTCGCTGGTTGATGCTGCTTCAACAACCAGCATCTGATCAAAGCCAATGCCAAAGTGACGATCAGCCCAGGCTCGCACCTGATCGGCAGACAATTCAACTTCAGCTCGAGTGTTATCAATGACCATAAAGTCATTGCCGGTTCCGTGCATTTTGGTGAACGGTATTGTATTAGCCGCAGACATGCTCAGCTTCCTGCTGCAACTGGCAGGGGCGATTCATGCTCAAACAGGTGCTCCACTTTTTCACGCTCACGAACCAGATGAGCCTCTGCCCCATCCACCAACACTTCAGCAGCACGGGCACGGGTGTTGTAATTGGAACTCATAACAAAACCATAGGCACCTGAAGACATGACCGCCAGCAAGTCACCAGCCTGCGCTGACAGTTGCCTGTTTTTACCCAGGAAGTCACTTGATTCACAGACCGGACCGACCACGTCATACTCCAGTGCACTTCCCGCTGACTGACCGACCACCTGAATTTCCTGCCATGCGTCATACAAGGGCGGGCGGATCAAGTCATTCATCGCCGAATCGACAACCAGGAAGTTTTTATCGCTGTTTTTCTTAACGTACTCAACACGGGTCAGCATTACACCGGCATTGCCCACAATCGCTCGACCGGGTTCTACCATCAGCTCCAGATCTCGCCCACCCACTGCTTCTTCGACAGCGCTGGCCCAGGCTTTCAAATCCAGTGGGTTTTCATCCTGGTAGCGAATTCCCTGGCCCCCTCCAACATCCAGGTGTGAAAGAACAATGCCTTCCTGTTGCAACTGATCCACCAAACCAATCAAGCGCTCGACAGAATCCTTGAAAGGTTCAATCTCGGTTAACTGCGAGCCTATGTGGCAGTCAATCCCGGTCACCTCCAAATGCTGATTCTCCGCTGCGAAACGGTAAGCATCCATGGCCGCAGTCATTTCAATACCAAACTTGTTCTCTTTAAGACCCGTTGAAATATACGGATGGGTACCCGCGTCTACATCCGGGTTGATTCTCAGTGAAATGGGGGCGACCACACCATTGGCTGCAGCTACGTCAGCCAAACGCGACAACTCTGGTACAGATTCGACGTTAAAGCATCGAATACCTGAGGCCAGCGCATACTCCATTTCAGATGCCAGCTTGCCCACACCCGAGAACACAATCTTGTCGGCCACACCGCCAGCAGCCAGCACTCGCGCCAGCTCTCCACCAGAGACGATGTCGAAACCGGAGCCCAGCTGCGCCAACACGCTCAGCACACCGAGGTTGGAATTAGCTTTGACCGCATAGCAAATCAGGTGCGGTCGCCCTTGCAATACATCTGAAAAGGCCTGCCATCCCTGCTCAATAGCAGCACGGGAATACACATATAAAGGTGTACCGAATCTTTCAGCCAGCTCTGAGCAGGCAATCTGCTCGGCAAACAACTCACCATTTTGTCGATGAAAATGGGACATCATTGACCCTCCGTCTGCGGGCTGCCATCCGGGTCAGCATTACCTTCGCCGGGTTCCGATGTCACCTCTGCTGATTCCTTGCGTTTCTTTTTCGCGTTCTCCTCCAGCTCTTTCTCGGCTTGTTCCAATTGCTCCAGGGTCTCCTGGTCTGCCGGGATATACAGAGGCCCCTTGTTGCCACACGCCGAAATGAACAAAGCGGTGAATGTGACCAGCAAAATCCCGGGTAGGCGCGAGTTTTCCGGGAACTTGTTCACAGAATTCGGTTGGGAGAAAAAATTGATAATTTTCAACATGTCGTGGTGCAGCGGGTGATGGTTAGTGGAGTATACTCAGGCGCGCATTTGAATCCTACCCAAGAAGCAGTCTGTCCCCTTGTCACCACAGCAAACGACAGCTTTGGTGCAAATGACATTATTTGGCAAAACAGGTACCCAAAACATTGGCCAACGACGTAAAAGCAAACAAAAAGATGCTGGATACCATCGAACTGGTAACCGGTGAAGCCCTGGAATACAGTGTCATCTGGTTACACGGGCTCGGTGCCAGTGGCCATGATTTCGAACCGCTGGTGCCTGAACTCGGCCTGCTCAACCGACCCGGTGTGCGCTTTGTATTTCCGCATGCCCCGGTTCGCCCGATTACCATCAACGGTGGCGCTGCGATGCGCGGCTGGTATGACATAACCTCTCTGGATTTCGATGCCCGCGAGCAAGACGTTGAGGGCACGACCAGCTCGGCTGAAGCCATTATCGAACTGATCGAACATGAGGTTGAACGAGGCATACCATCCAGCAACATCATTCTTGCCGGGTTTTCTCAAGGCGGAGCAATCGCTCTGTACACTGCATTGAGTTATGAACACAAGCTGGGCGGCATTATGGCCTTGTCGACCTACTTGCCATTGCAGGAACAATTACTCGACAACATTAGCGATGCCAATCGCAATATCCCGATCTTTATGGCACACGGAGACTATGATGAGACGATCAGAATCGAGTATGCCGAAAGATCCCGGCAAGCCCTCTTGCAAAGCGGTTTTGGCGTTGAATGGCATCATTACCCGATGGCTCATTCAGTGAGTGCAGAAGAAGTTCGTGATCTGTCACTTTGGCTGAAACGCCTGTTCGGGATGTAAACCTGCCCCTCAAAACGCGTTCTCAGCTCTCAAGCATCCTGGCACGAGCTCGCTCAATCGCAGCCTTTACCTGAGCGGGAGCCGTGCCACCGATATGATTGCGGCTGGCCACCGAACCCCTCAGCGTCAGCACCTCAAACACATCGTTTTCAATTTTCGGGGAAAAGTTCTGAAGCTCCTGCAGCGTGAGGTCTGAAAGATCTCGCTCTTGCTCCACCCCGAAGCGAACGGCTTTACCCACCACCTCGTGTGCGTCGCGAAATGCCAGACCCTTCACCACCAGATAGTCAGCGAGGTCGGTGGCGGTTGCAAAACCTTTGCTGGCAGCCTCCAGCATATTGTCAGGCTTGGCTTCGATCGCCGGGATCATATCGGCAAATGCCCGCAAACAGCCAGCGACAGTATCTACGCTATCAAACAGTGGCTCTTTGTCTTCCTGATTATCCTTGTTGTAAGTAAGCGGCTGCCCCTTCATCAACACCAGCAAATTCATCAGATTTCCGTAGGCACGACCCGATTTGCCACGCACCAGCTCGGCGACATCCGGGTTCTTTTTTTGCGGCATGATCGATGAGCCAGTGCAATAGCGATCAGGCAGCTCGATAAAATCGAATTGTGCAGACGACCACAACACCAACTCCTCGGAAATCCGCGACAGGTGCATCATGGTGGTGGAGGCAAAAGCACAAAACTCAATGGCGAAGTCACGATCACTGACCGCATCAAGCGAGTTTTCGCACACAGCATCAAACCCCAGCAGATCAGCCGTCATTTGACGATCAATCGGGTAACTGGTGCCGGCCAGTGCGGCACTTCCGAGCGGACTCATGTTCAAACGCCTGACGGTATCCCGCAAACGCCCGCGATCCCGCAAAGCCATTTCAAACCAGGCCATCACATGATGACCGAAAGTAACCGGCTGTGCCGTTTGCAGATGAGTAAACCCGGGCATGATGGTATCGACGTGTTTTTCAGCAAGGTTCAGGTAGCTGGTCAGTAGTCGGTCAAGTTCCCGTTCCAGATCAGCACAGGCCTCTCTAATATACAATCGGATATCGGTCGCCACCTGATCATTGCGTGAGCGACCGGTATGCAGGCGTTTCCCGGCGTCACCTATCTTTTCGGTCAGCCTTGCCTCAATGTTCATGTGCACATCCTCAAGACCAACCGACCAGGAAAATGTGCCAGCCTCGATTTCATGCTGGATTTCCGTTAGCCCTTTGACAATGGCTTCATGATCCTCAGACCCGAGGACACCGACTGAGGCCAGCATGCTCGCATGAGCCAGAGACCCCTGGATGTCCTGACGGTACATCCGCTGATCAAAATCAACCGAAGCGGTGAAAGCCTCTACAAATTCATCTGTTTTTTCACTGAAACGACCGCCCCAGAGTTTTGCCTTGTTGTTATCAGTCATAGTCGGGTTGTGTTGTGATATCGAGATGCGGCAGTGCCAAAACAGCAGAGCTCACGTTTTGTCTATATTATCAGCTCGACAAGCTCCATATCCTGCGGAATCCCACCTGAATGTGGTTGAAAAGTGGATGGGCTGGAATATGCGTCTGTTACCGATGAAATTCCCCGTTGATAGCGTGTTTACGCGCTGTTACGGCACAACAATCGCTAGTAGCATTGAACAGGACTCTGTGAGGTCCCGAATTGGTTAACAATACTAATGCTCGCGTATTGGTCACACGACCCTCGGGTCAAGCGACCAATCTGGTCGGTATGCTGAAGAGTGATGGCAAGGAACCGATCGAAATGCCCTGCATTGCAATAAGAGCAATGCCACAGAACGCAGCACATCGCTTGGCAATGCACCACGAGGTGGCAATATTCACCAGCTCCAATGCAGTCAGGCATGCAGGGCAGCTTATCGGGCCGGAGCTTCGAAACGGTACGATCGCCACCCTGGCAATAGGACCAGCTACCTGCAAAGCGTTAGAATCGTTCGGTATTGAGGTTGCTGAAAGGCCGCTTGAACCCTACAACAGTGAGTCCCTGCTGCACTTGAAAACGGTGAAATCGCAGAATTTACAAAATGTAGCCATTGTTAAGGGTAAGGGAGGCAGGGACCTGCTGCAGGTACAACTCGAAGCCAGAGGCTGTACCGTTAGCATTTTTGATGTTTATGAGCGGTTTTTGCCAAAGATCAAGGATGAACAATTGAAAACTGTATTTTTGAACTCTCCAGTGGATATCGTTACTATAACGAGTAACGAAATGCTCCAGAATTTGGTCCATTTGGCTGGCAAACGGTATCACGATGCATTGGTGAACCTTCCACTGGTGGTTAGCAGCCAACGGGCTGCCGACTTGGCCGAGGACCTCGGTTTCCGTAATCACGTTGTTGTCGCATCTGCTCCGGGAGACCGGGGCTTACTCGACGCGATCAATATTGGACTAGATCTTAAGGCGGTGTAAGACCATATGAAAGATAAAGACAAAAAATCCAACCAGAACAAGCGGAATGAGCAGGGTGCGGGCAAGCAAGGTACAGGCAAGCCGGGCGTCAGCAGTTCTGCCACTCAATCCTCAACAAAAAACCAGAGTTCCAAAAAAGCCCCTGCTACCAGTGCGGCCGCTTCCAGCAACGAGACGCGTAGAACCACCAGCGCATCTGCGGGCAGCAGTCGAGCTACGACCACCACAACCCAAAGTACGGCAAGCAGTTCTGGTAACAACCGCAATAACACCACTCATCAGAGCACAGTGACAGAAAAAAAATCGGGCGGCTGGCTGCCCCCAGTGGCTCTGCTATTTGGCGTATTGGGTACAGCCCTGTCAGCGATTCTCTGGTCCAAGCTGAATGCTCTCGGTGAAACAACCACCTCTGCCCTGTCGCAACAGCAAGAGACTGTCAAATCGGAAATCAGCACGGTCAAAACCGAGATTGATACCGTTAAAACGGATCTGACTTCAGCGCTTGATGAAAAAACAGCTGCACTTGATGAAAAAACCGCTGCTGTCGATGCCAGTGTTTCCGAAGTGAAAACTGCTGTAGATGAGAGCGTCAGTGGCCTGCAGACCAGCATGACTGAAATGCAAAGCGATCTGAGCGCTAAAATCGACACCAGTGCCGGCGAAATGCAGGCGCAGCTTGAAACCGCGGCTACGGATATGCGCGCAGAAGCAAAGACAAACTCTGAAGAAGTAGCCACCAGTACCGCAACTGCAGTGCAAGAGCTAACCACTAAATCCGAAGCAGAGTTCAATGTTATTTCTACCTCATTCAACACCGGCATCCGTACGCTGCGTGAAGATGTGGAAGCCAAGTTCGCCGAAAACGACTCGCAGATTTCCGGCCTGACAGAGTCTCTGCAAACAACCCACGAGCTTGCCAGCCGCGGGCAGCGAGACTGGATACTCGCAGAAGTTGAATACCTGCTGCGCACCGGTCACCATCGCGTTAAACTGGCAGGAGACGTCAAGGCAGGTGTTTTGGCACTCGAATCAGCCAACGACCGTTTGCATGCATTGGGGGATATTGATTACTTCCCTGTGCGTGAACAAATCAAGCAGGAAGTTACCGAGCTGCGCCGACTTGGCCCACCGGATATAGAGGGCTTGATTTTCAGACTTGAAACCGCGGGCAAGGTTGCCGACTCGCTGCCACTGCGTGAAAACGCAAAGCCGGCATCCGAAGACAGCGATGCTTCCGGTAGCGAAGGTGGTGCTGCGAGTGTTGGCAAATCGCTGCTTGATCGCATGAATTTTTCGATCGCACCCAGTGATCCAGCAGCACCGCGAGCTAAAAAACGCAACAAACCAACCAAGGTACAGCTATCGGCAAGTGAAGCACTGAACACGCATTTGCAGGCAGCCCGTCTGTCGGCACTGCGAGCAGATGCAGAGCGTTTCCACAACCACATGGACAACGCGCTGAAATATACCGATGAGATTTTTGATTCTGAGCAGGAGTCGGTCAAGACCTATGTCGCCGATCTGCAAAGCATTAGAGAAACCAGTATTGTTCCTGATATCCCGATATTGGGTTCAGCACTGTCCGTTTTTGAGAAAATTGACGCAAAGAGAGGCGAATAGTCATGTTGATTCTTGTTCTTGCCATCCTGCTGGTTGCGGCCGCAATTACCTACGTCAAGTATGGTAGTTCAACCGAAACCTTCGATGTAAATTTCGCGGGTGCACCCGGCGTAGTCGCCGAAGCCTGGATTCCATGGGCACTGATTGCCTTTGCGTTACTGTTGGTTGCACTGTGGCTGCTCAGCAAGCTGTTCAGCATTCCAAAAGCGATGAGTCGTGGTAATGCCGCACGTGATGCAGCTCGCTCCCGCGAAGCACTTGATAACGGCTTGCTTGACTTGAGTGCCGGTGAACATCAGAAGGCGGAAGCCACTCTGACCAGCCACCTTGATGGCGGGCCCGGGGATGCACCGAAATTTCTGGCAGCTGCCAAGGCGGCTGAATCACGTGGAGCACATGAGCAGGCAGACCATTACCTGAAAAAGGCTTCTGATTCGTCAAATGACGCCAGTGTTGCAGTTCGCACCACACAAGCTGAAATGATGATCGGTCGTGGTCAGTACGACAAGGCCGAAACCTTGCTGACCAACCTGCATCATGCCATGCCGAAAAACACCCACGTCATGGGCCTGCTGGCTGGCGTTCTGCAGCAGACGGGTAATTCCGGCAAGCTTGCAAGCTTGAGTCAGGTCATGCGTAAAAGCGATTTCCCGGCTGATGTTGTTGCCGGAATAGAAGCACCTGCCTGGGAAAACACACTTAACAAGGCTGACAATGCCGATTTGATAAAAACCTGGGATTCGTTACCGGCAGACGCCAAGACTGCACCCGATGCAGTAGCTGCCTATGCCAGACGTCTGCTTGATACCGGCGACCACGACAAGGCAGAAGCAGTGGTCCAAAAAGCGGTTAACAGCAATTTCAGCGACAAGCTGGCTGGGGTTTACGGTGACATCGAATCATCCAATGTTGCCAAACAACTCGACAATGCAGAGCGTTGGGCAAAGACCAACAGCACCAGTGCAGCACTTGCCGCTACCATCGGCAAGCTGTCAGCCAAGCGTGAGATCTGGGGTAAGGCACGGGACAGTCTGGTTAAATCAGCACAACTCGATCTGACGCCGGATGTTTGCAATGAGCTCGGCGACGTACTCGAGGCCATGGGCGAATCGACCAAAGCCAAAGAATGCTTCAAGAACGCAGCGCTGCTGGCCAGCGGCAAAGCTCCTACAGGCTTGATGGCCGATTTGCCAAATCTGGCTTCCAAGCTTGCCGAAGCGGTTGGCAACAAAGCCTCTGCTGTTGCGCGAAAAGCTTCTTAAAAAAGTATCGCAACATCGACGTA
>CALFCE010000158.1 GCA_937951215.1 uncultured Granulosicoccaceae bacterium | reverse complement strand
AGCACATCTTCGATTTCGATTGATGAGATGTTTTCTCCTCCAGAGATGATGATATCTTTGGATCTGTCAAGTATGCGTAAATAGCCATCAGGGTCGGTCACAGCCAAATCACCGCTGTGAAACCAGCCACCACGAAATGCCTGGCGGGTAGCTTCAGGATCCGCCAGGTAACCCTTCATCACGATATTGCCGCGGAACATGATCTCACCAATGGTTTCACCGTCTGCGGGAACCGGTTCCATCGTATCCGGGTTAATGACTGCCAGATTTTCCAACACTTGATAGCGAACGCCTTGACGCGCTTTCAGACGTGCCCGTTCAGCTGAAGGCAAATCATTCCATTGTGGATGCCAGGCACACATAACAGCGGGACCATAGGTTTCTGTCAGACCGTATACATGAGTAATCTCAAAACCACGGGCTTCGATTTTTTCCAGAATAGCAGCTGGCGGCGGTGCAGCCGCAGTCATCATGTGGACCTTGTGAGGCATGGGTTTTGTTTGATCAGTTTTTGCGTTAATAATGAAGTTCATGATGATTGGCGCACCACACAAATGGGTAACGCCATGCTGTTCGATCGACGAATAGATTGCCTCGCCGCTGACGTTACGCATACAAACACTGGTTCCTGCCACCGCGGCCAGACTCCACGGAAAGCACCAGCCATTGCAGTGAAACATGGGCAAGGTCCAGAGATAGACACTATGGTGCGGTAGCTCCCATCCAGTGATATTACTGAGTGCATTCATATAGGCACCGCGATGGTGATAGACAACGCCCTTGGGATTGCCAGTGGTACCTGAGGTGTAGTTGAGCGAAATGGCCTGCCACTCATCACCCGGTTTTTGCCATTGGAAGTCAGGGTTGCCTTCTGCGAGCAGGGACTCGTAATCCATGATGCCGATCGGCTGTCCGGCAGCTGCCTCACTATCTGCGATATCGATAACTACCGGCTTGTCTTCAAGTTGTTCCAGAGCCGCCGTAACCGTATCGGCAAATTCGCTATCAACAAGCAACACCTTGGTTCTGGCATGCGTGAGAATGTAGGCGATGGTTGCTGCGTCAAGCCGTGTGTTGATGGCGTTAAGTACAGCGCCCGTCATCGGAATGGCATAGTGTGCCTCGAACAGTTCGGGAATATTGGGCGCAATGATAGAGACCGAATCTCCGGGTGTGATACCTTGCCGTGTCAATGCATCGGCCAGTTGCCGACATCGCTGCAGGGTTTGCTGCCAGGTATAGCGCCTGCTGCCATGGATCACGGAAACATGTTCCGGATAGACGTCGGCTGCCCGCTGCAAAAAATCGAGTGGGCTCAATGCGGAAAAATTTGCCGGATTCTGCTCCAGCCCTGAATCAAACATGTGCTGTGATGGAGAGTCGGTTAGCGACATTTTGGACCTTTGGTACGCGATTTCATCTGCTGATGTTACCGCTGTTTGTTGGTAGAAACCATGATCCGGGCAGGCAAGAAAGCTGACCAGCAGTTAGAATGGGGTTAACAGGTCGTTTTCGACACAATCTTGCCAACAGCCGGAGCTAACCATGGATGCCAATGAATCAAGTCGCGAGAAGCCCCTGCAAGGAATACGCGTGCTGGAAATGGGGCAGCTGCTGGCGGGTCCGTTTTGCGGACAGATGCTGGCGTGGTTTGGCGCTGAAGTCATCAAACTTGAACCGCCCGGTCGAGGTGATCCGTTAAGAGGGTGGCGTGCACTCGATGATGAAGGAACCTCATGGTGGTGGAGAAGTCTGGCGCGAAATAAAAAATCAATAACGGTTGATCTTCGTCAGGAGGAGGGACAAGCCCTGGCCCGGGAGTTGATCGGCAGTGTGGATGTATTGATTGAAAATTTCCGCCCCGGGAAAATGGAGTCGTGGGGCATGGGCCCTGATGAAATGCGTCAAAGTAATCCCGGGCTGGTATACACACGCGTTTCCGGGTATGGCCAGACGGGGCCGTACAAGGACAAGGTTGGCTATGCCTCAGCTTGCGAAGCGCTGGGCGGGTTTCGTCACGTTAACGGCTTCACTGACAGGCCCCCGGTCAGGCCAAATCTCAGTATTGGTGATACGCTGGCTGGCATGCATGGAGTTATTGGTACCTTGCTGGCATTGTTTCACCGGCAGGCGACTGCTCAATCTGATCGTCAGGGTGCCAGCTTTGCTGGTGGGCGCGGGCAGGTAGTTGATGTCTCGATTCTTGAATCCGTTTATAACCTGATGGAGGCCGTGGTGCCCGAATATTCAGGGGCCGGAATTGAGCGCCAACCCTCAGGCTCGACGCTGACCGGTATTGTGCCGACCAATACCTACCGCTGCAAGGATGGCAAGTTTGTGGTTATCGGAGGTAACGGAGACTCAATCTATATACGCCTGATGACTGCTGCTGGGCGTGAAGACCTCGCACACGATGAACGTCTGGCGACTAATCAGGGGCGTGTAGATCATGAGCCGGAAATTGACGCGGTGCTGGAAGCATGGTCGGGTAGTCTTGACAGTACCGAGTTGCTGCAGATTCTGGATGAGGCAGAGGTGCCTTGCAGTCCAATTTATTCTGTTACCGATATGTTTGAAGATGAACATTTTCGTGCCAGGGGATTATTCGAAACGGTCGATATCGGTCATCAGCGTGAGCTGGAAATCCCGGCGCTACATCCTCGATTGCAGGACACGCCGGGCGGCACCGAATGGTGCGGGCCGGAACTTGGGGTGCATACTGACGAGGTGCTGAGTTCAGTACTGCAAAAATCCGATGATGAAATACAGCGCTTGCGCTCGAACAAGATCGTTTGATTGAGGTTGCTTTCAACATGCCACATCTGGTTATTCAGTATTCATCGAACCTGCAGTCTGATATTGAATTGCAGACTCTCTGTGATCGTCTGTATCAAGTAATGATTGAATCGGGCATTTTTCCGCTGGCTGGTATACGCGTTCGTGCAAGCAGTTGTGATGCCTACTGCATTGCAGATTTAAAACCTGACAACACCTTTGTCGATATGGTGCTGCGAATTGGTGAGGGTCGCAGTGACGAAGAAAAAAGTGCTGTCGGAGAACACTTGATGCAGGTGGCGAGTGAGTATTGTGAATCCTTGCTGGCTGATGCCCGGATTATGTTGTCCCTGGAAATTGTCGAAATCAGCAAATCAATGAGTTGGAAGATAAACCCGATTCACCAGCGATTGCAGTCGGGTCAATGAAAAAAATTCGCCCGAGAATTGGTTGGAGGGAAAAGGTTAGCCTGCCGGAGTTGGGTATCGGGGAGTTGACCGCAAAAATCGACACTGGTGCGAAAACCTCAGCACTGGACGCGAGCAACATTGAAGAGTTCGAGCAGCAAGGGCTTCGTTATGTGCGGTTCGTTGTCAATGGCATCGAAGGTAAACCAACACTAACTTGTGAGGCGCGCTTGATTGAGCAACGTTCGGTAACCGATAGCGGAGGCCACAGCGAAACGCGCTACGTCATCGAAACTGATCTGGAGCTCGCCAAGCATCGTTGGCCGGTAGAAATAACGCTAACAGAACGCTCGGGTATGAAGTACCGAATGTTGATCGGTAGATCTGCTATCAGACGCAAGTTTGTGGTTGATCCGGCCAAATCCTTTTTTGCTGATCGTGTTCAGGCCAGGAAGCCACCGAACAGCAAGGTATCCAAATGATCTGCCAAACAGGAGTAGCGGCATGAACATAGCCATTTTGTCGAGAAACCCCAGGCTTTACTCTACCTCCAGACTTGAGGCTGCCGCTATCCAGCGTGGGCACACGGTGCGGGTATTGGACCATTTGCGTTGTTTTATGGATATATCCTCTGACAACCCCAGTATTCACTATCGCAACGAGGAATTCCTGAAAACACACTTCGACGCGATCATTCCCAGAATCGGTGCATCTGTGACTTTTTACGGTACCGCTGTCGTGCGTCAGTTCGAGATGATGGGTGCTTACAGTGTCAATGAATCTGTAGCGATTACCCGTTCGCGTGACAAGCTACGCTCAATACAGCTGCTGTCGCGAAAAAATGTTGGGATACCGATAACCGCGTTCGCACATTCCCCCGATGATGTTGATGGCTTGATTCGGGAAGTAGGCGGGGCACCCTTGGTGATCAAATTGCTGGAGGGCACACAGGGCATCGGCGTTGTACTGGCAGAAACCAAAAAAGCGGCTGAAAGTGTTATTCAGGCCTTTATGGGGCTTGAATCCAATATTCTGGTGCAGGAATTTATCAAAGAGGCAGGCGGCTCGGATATTCGTTGTCTGGTCGTCGGAGGTAAAGTCATCGCTGCCATGCAAAGGCAGGCGCCAGAGGGTGAGTTTCGTTCCAACCTGCATCGAGGCGGGGTTGCCAATGTGGTTAAGCTGACATCTCAGGAACGGGCGACAGCGGTAAAAGCCGCAAAAGTGATGGGGCTGAATGTGTGCGGTGTCGATTTGTTGCGATCTGAAAGAGGGCCTTTGGTTATGGAGGTCAATTCGTCACCCGGATTGCGAGGAATTGAAGAGGCAACCGGTAAGGATGTCGCTGGCATGATCATCGAGTTTATTGAAAAAAATGCGAAACCCAATCGTACTCGCACCAAGGGCCGGGGGTAGGAGCAATGTTGAGTCGGGCAGAAGAGAGCAGATAATGAAACGAATGGATGCTATCAATGGGGCACTGGTTGCGGACGCGGCTTGTATGGGGTTGCATTGGCTCTACGATCAGGAGCAATTGCAACGAGTAGCAACCACCGGGGATGTTTTGTTTCGTGCCCCGGATGCCGAGATATACAAAGAACGCCGCGGCTACTTTGCCCATGCTGATCGCTTGCCCGGTCAATCATCTCACTATGGTGAACATGTGCAGCTGATTGGAAACCTTTTGCGCTCAGGAGATCGGTACACGACGCAAGCACATCAACAGCAGTTTCTGGCCATCTTTGGTCCCGGAGGGAGCTGGGTCGGCTATGCGGACAGGCCAACAAAGGCGCTAGTCGCTACACTGTTACAGCAAACTGAAGACAGCAACAGTATCAGCGGCTCTGATGATGATCAACTGCCCGCTCTGGCTGCCGTTGCACCCTTGTTTGCCTTTGATGATCCCGCGGATTTAGAGCATGCGGTCAGGGTGACTAACGATAATGACATAGCCGTATCAGGAGCCAGAGTTGTGCAGAGCTGTCTGCTGTCCTTGTCTGAGGGAGTGGATTTGCAAGCTGCCCTGCGGCAATCCTGCGACGTAGCAGGTGGTGAGCTGAAAGATTTGCTTGTGAATGCGTTGGCTATGGAAAATTACCAGCCGCTGGAAGTCGCTAACCAATATGGCCTGGCCTGCCACATGCCTCAGGGCTTACCGGTGGTGTGGCATCTTTTGCAGCATGCAAGTGATTACGAAAGTGCAGTGACTGATAATGTGCTGTGTGGCGGCGATACCTGTGGCAGGTCGCTCGCATTGGGAGCCATTGCAGGATTGAATTTCGGTGTTCCCGAAAATCTCGGTGGCCGTTATCTGGGCCGGCTTTTTTAGGAACCTTCGGAGAGACGCGCCGATCAGGCTGCGCGTTGGTTTTTATCTGGCGGGGCACCCGTACCCCGGGCACTCAGCAGAGTCAGTATTTTTTGTTCCAGCTCGACCGGATCAAACGGCTTGGTAACATAGTCGTTCATCCCTGCTTGCAAACATTTATCGGCATCGCCCGCCATCGCATTCGCCGTGAGTGCGATGATGGGTATATCCGCCAAGTGATCAGTTCGCGCTCTTATGGTTCTGGTGGCCTCATATCCATCCATCACCGGCATCTGGCAATCCATTAGCACGATATGATGTGTTGACTCTTCGAGTTGTTCAATGGCCTCTTCGCCATTGTCAGCACAAACAACGTTGAAACCCAGGTTTTCCAATATCCCCTCTGCAACCATTTGGTTAACGAGGTTATCCTCAGCTATCAAAACGTGAATATTGGCATTTTCCAGACTGTTATCGGGAGGCTCACTGCTGCCTTCTCCGGCGACGGGGTTCTGCGTTACTGTATTGTCTGTGGCTTGCTCGCCCATGCATTCACAGAGAATTCGATACAGATTATTTCGGCACATGGGCTTGGCAATCATGAATTTTTCGTCCTCGCCCAAGCGGTTTTCCGATCGGTGATCGGTCACGTAATACATTTCCACAACGTGCAAGTTCTGCAACAGCCTGGCATCTTTGAGACGTTGACGAAATCCGGATGCTGTTCCATCGCCTGTCAGCGAGTTAAGTAACACCAGATCAAAACTCTTGTCCTGCTCTTTCGCGCGACTCAGTAGTTCATATCCCTGTTCAGCGCTATCCGCCATGGCATATTGTGTTCCGTAAATGGAAAGCAGCTCTGCGATTCCCACACGGCTGGCCGGGTTGGGTTCAACAACCAGGATTTTATGGTTTTGCAAGGCGTTGCCGGGCGATCGCTCGCCACGTTCCAGCAGCGAGTATTCAAAGGGCAACTCAAACCAGAAATTACTGCCTTCCCCGGGGGCTGATTCCACGCCGATAGTGCCTCCCATACCCTCCGCGAGCTGTCTGCAAATAGCAAGGCCGAGACCGGTACCGCCATAACGCCGGGTTGTCGAGCCATCAGCCTGTGCGAAAGATTCGAAAACCTTGTCTACCACGTTTTGCTGCATGCCAATACCGGTATCAGTGATATTGAACTGAAGACTGACTTGCTGTCCTTCGGATTCCAGTAAGCCGACGCGAATCACTACTGAACCCTTTTCGGTAAATTTTATTGCGTTGCCGACGAGATTGATCAAAATCTGCTTTATTCTTGTTGGATCGCCTCGCAGGTAACGAGGAACCGCTGCATCCAGATGAGGCACGATTTCGAGATTTTTTCTATGCGCCGATTCAGCAAGCATGGTTGCACAGTCTTCGACAGTTTCGTAAAGATCGAAATCAATGGATTCAAATTCCATTCTGCCTGCTTCAATTTTCGAATAGTCCAGTATGTCATTGATCAGGACAAGCAGGCTTTTCCCTGAGCTGGCTGCTATTTTGATATGGTCGCGTTGCTTTGGTTCGAGTTGGGTTTTCTCGAGTAGATTCAGCATGCCCAGAACACCGTTTAAAGGGGTGCGAAGCTCGTGGCTCATATTAGCCAGAAATTCGGATTTTGCCAGTGCAGCTTCGTGTAATTCTGCTTCGCGATTTTTCTGTAACTCCAACAGTGTACCCAGTTCGTTTGCAGTGCTACTCAGTTCCAGTAGTTCTCTTGAACCGTGAATTTGAAAATTCGGAGTGCTGGTATCTTGCTGTACTTCGCGTAGATGCTTCTGGATCTGCCCCATGGGCTTTAGTATCAATTGGTTGATAACGAAAGCGAAAAGGCAGGAAAATAACGCGACAACAGCTAGTAAGGTAAAGGATATTTTTCTCAACAACAGGCTGAGTGTGTTGCGTTCCCGGGACGCATCCCAGCTGAGTTTTAGCGTGCCAAAAAATTCACCGTTAATGTTGATTGGAGAGGATACGCCTATCTTGTCATTGTTGGTCGTTAGAGATTCATTGGTAGTCAGGAGTCTCTCAGGGCCCGGGGTGGACTGCTTGGAGAAATCGACAATAATATTGAAGTAGGGGTCGAATATCGTTGCCTCAAGAATTCTGCTATCACTGGCCAGCAATCCATCCAGGATGTTATTCAGCTTGCCAACGTCTTCCTGCTTGATTGCGTCAGCCGAAATGCTGGTTAAAATCCTGGTCATGCGATCTGAATCAGCTTGAATCAGCTTTTCGAATTGCGAAATTTCAAGGCGACGTATCAACTCTGTTGCAACCAGACCGGATAGCAACAAAATGATCGACATTGCTGCCACCAATTGCGTTTTCAGCTTCCAATTATTGAGTAGTAGGTTTAGCAAGACATCGCGTCAACTATAAGATGATAGTTTTAGCGGCAATTCCCGCCTTGTGGTTAACTTTCAAGCGCAAAATACCGAACTTCTCTGCACTTGATGTGATTTACCCGGATTAGATGTGGAATCTGCAAGCTGAAACCACGACTATGCGACAAATCTCTCAAGGTTATCTGAACCATGCGCGCACGGTTGGGTAATGTGTCTGGAGTCACATAAGTTGCCGGCAAATGCTCAGTAAAAACAACTAATGTGCGCAGAACTGTGATTTCAATCAAGCTGCAGTCGGGTAGTCAGACTGACTATGTAGATCAGTTGCCACTGTTCCTGTTGTGATGCTGTTGCTTTGGCAGCACAGGGATAAAGTCGATAAGCCATGAGTCGCTACTATCTGTGACGAGCACTCGAGGCCGATGGAGTTTAATACCGGTTTTCAGGTTTGTTTTAAAAAATAATAAGTTCGGAGTAGCAGTTGTGGAACTTCTACGAACCGGCCAGAGGTAGAAAAGTGAAAAATGTTGTAAACAGGAAGTCTGCGGTAAGTCTTTTGCAACTCTGGTTGTGCGCTACTGTATTGGTTGTTCTGTTCACTAACGGCCTTGTCACTCTGGCGATCGTAGCGACGATATTAATTATACTTCTAGTTGTTCACCAAATGCTTGCTGCGCAGAACATCTGTGGAGTGCCAGCCGATGGCGGCAGCCTGTCGGCAGATAATCGCTCCATGAATAAGGATGGTACTGATAATGGAGCATACATCGAGAATCTGTTCTGCTCCCGCCCTGAACAGATGCAAATACAGGCACTGGATCAGGAATCAGCTCTTCTGGCAAAAATCGTCAGTGAGTTGGCTTCGCTCGAAGATCAGTTCTCAACCGTAACGCAGACACCGTGTCTCTATTCAACCAGTATATTGAAATGCAATGATAATTTCGGGTTTGATCAGCCTGGTGGAATCAATTAGGAGTTGTAAGAATGACAGATATCGATATCAATGCCATCGAAGCAATCACCTCACTTCAGCGTCCGGGGAAACCGAACCTGCTCGCAAAAATAATCGCTCTTTTTGAGCAAAATTCACCAGCACTGATTGAGGCGATTGAGGCTGGAGTGGCGAATCAGGATCTTGAGTCTATACAAACGGCGTCTCATACACTGAAATCCAGCGCAGCTTATCTGGGGGCTACCGAGCTCGAAGATAAATGCAAGAAGCTGGAAAAGTTCGCCCGTGAGAACAACTTTGAGGGTTGTCAATCCACAGCAGAAGGTTTGTCTGAGTGTTATCAGGGCAGCATTGATGCACTTCAGCCGTACTTTGACAAAGCAGCCTGAGTCCCGGATACGAGCAACCAAAGATACCCTGATTTCAGATGCCACTTGCCCCCGTCACAAGAGAAAGGCCAATCGTACTGCATGTCGACGATGATGTGTCGAGCTTGCTGATGGCTGAGGGTACGCTTGAGGATGCGGGATTTGAGGTGATTCATGCAGAAAACGGCCTCGAGGCGATAGAGCAATTTGAGAAAACCTCGCCTGATCTTGTGATCATGGACGCTGTGATGCCCGAAATGGATGGATTTGAATCGATTCAGATCATACGGCAATCCGCGAGGGGCAGACATATACCCATTTTGATGATCACCGGGCTCGATGATCTGGATTCTATTACACGGGCTTATGAGGAAGGTGCTACTGATTTTCTCACCAAACCTGTCAATTTCCACATACTTCCGCACCGGGTCCGTTATCTGCTGCGATCGAAGAGCACTGCTGATGAACTCCGCAGTAGTCAGGAACGGTTGGACAATGCACAGCGAATAGCCAGGCTCGGAAACTGGGAGCTGGATCTCAGGACGGGAATGTTTACTCTCTCGGCGGTAGCCAGGCGTTTGATCGGGCTTGAGCATCTTGATGTGGATACCAAATTCGAGCATTTGATCGGGCGTGTGAATTCATCTGACAGATATGAAGTGGAGTCTGCCAACAGCCAGGCTGTGGAATCAAAAGGTAGTTGCAGCGTTGAATTCAGAACTGCTCCCGATGTCGACAACGAAGTACTTAACCTTCGTATGGAGTCGGAAACCGTACTGGATGAAGATGGCCAGTGCACGCATATGCTCGGTACCATACAGGACATAACCGAGCGCACCAATGCGCAAAAGCAAATACACAATCTTGCTTACTACGACATCGTTACCGGATTACCGAATCGAGCCTTTTTAAACGAGAAGCTAAATTACAATCTTGCTGTTTCTTCGAGGGACCGTTCCAAGTTCGCACTGCTGTTTCTTGATCTGGATCATTTTAAGCAAGTCAATGATACTCTGGGGCATGATGCCGGTGATCTGTTACTTGGCGAGGCCTCTGCACGCCTACAGGATGCAGTACGTGATCATGATTCTATTGCGATGATGTCAAAAGAGAGTAGCGCTCACACCGTGGCCCGTCTTGGTGGTGACGAATTTGTCGTGCTGCTGTCGGAAATCCGACGTGAGGAGGATGCAGCTCGAATTGCAAAGCGAATTTCGGAGCTAATTAGTAAGCCCTATAAAATAAATGATGTAGAAGTCAGCGTGACCACCACTATCGGAATCAGTCTTTATCCAAACGATGGAGATGATGCTGAAACGCTGATGAAGCATGCTGATATTGCGATGTATCACGCGAAGGAGCAGGGTAGGAACGGTTATCAATTTTACTCTCGTGAAATCCACGATCAAGCGATAGCGCGCTTTTCATTGGAAAAAGAGCTAAAAACCGCGATCGAGAATGGCGATCTCCATTTGCTTTATCAACCGAAGATTCACTTGCAGAGCGGGCGGTTAACTGGTGTTGAGGCACTGGTTCGTTGGCAGCACGCAGAGCTTGGCTTGGTGAGCCCGGCGGATTTCATCCCACTGGCGGAAGAAACCGGTTTGATCGTGCCCCTGGGTCGCTGGGTCTTGATAGAGGCTTGCAAGCAAATGCAGGAATGGATTCGGCGGGGTATGGGAGAATTTTCTATCGCAATCAACTGCTCCACTGTTCAGTTTGTACGCAGTGATATGCAGGAACTGATACGCGATGCGATATCCATTTCCGGTCTTGATCCGGGTATGCTGGAGTTGGAGCTGACTGAGAGTTTATTGCTGAAAGATATCGAGGAAGGAATTGAAATTCTCAATAATCTTAAATCAATGGGTGTTCAGGTTTCCATAGATGACTTCGGTACCGGTTTTTCCTCTTTGAGTTATTTGAAAAGGTTACCGGTAGACAAGTTAAAAATCGATCAATCATTTGTTAAAGATCTGGTTCACGACAAGGGAGATGAAGCGATTGTATCGGCAATAATCACTCTCAGTCACAAGCTTGATCTAACCGTGGTGGCTGAAGGGGTTGAGACTCTGGAGCAAGCAGATATGCTGCGTGAGTTCAACTGCAATGAAGCCCAGGGATATTTGGTCAGCTATCCTTTGAGCCCTGCTGAATTTGAACAATGGCTGGCTAATCGCGAACTCGACATCCATCGTAAGGCATCTTGATTTCGCAGGTTATTTGCAGCTGTCTGGATAGACAATAGCTCAGTGTCAGGCAGAGAAATTGTCCGGCTCGCACTTGTTGCAGCCATTGAAAATTGCAGCCGTGGAAAATATCTGCTGAAAAGTATTAAGGGGGTTTAGTTTTCAGACCAGGTCGGTGGTCTTTTTTGCAGAAACGCGTCGATACCTTCAGTCGTATCGTCGTCCATCATATTACAGGCCATCGTTTCAGCAGCAAAATCGGCTGCATCGGCCAACCCTTTCTCGATCTGTTTATAGAACATTTGTTTGCCTGTCTTGACCGCTATCGCCGGTTTTTCAGCGATTTTCCGGCACCAGCTCTCGACCGTCGTTTTCAGTTCGTCACTTGCCACCACGCGATTAACCAGACCCCACTCGAGTGCTTGCTGCGCACTGATAAAGTCCCCGGTGAACAACATTTCAAAGGCATGCTTGCGAGAAATATTCCGTGATAGTGCCACGGCAGGGGTGCTACAAAATAATCCTAGATTGATACCTGACACGGCAAATCTGGTTTCTGTCGTTGCTATTGCCAGATCGCAGGTCGCAACCAGCTGGCAACCAGCCGCGGTTGCCATACCATCCACACTGGCAATAACTGGTTGTGGCAGCATGCTGATGCTCTGCATGACACGGCTGCACTGCGCAAACAACCACTGATAGTATTCCTGTTCCGGGCTGGCGCGCATCTCTGCCAAATCATGGCCTGCACAGAATGCCCGACCATTGGCTTCAACCACGACGACACGTATGCGATCGTCTGCCTTTATCAGATCAAGCTCAGTCTGCAGAGCGGCCAGCAGCTGTTCGCTCAGAGCATTGAATTTTTCGGGGCGATTCAAAGTCAGGCGCGCCACCCCGCCTTCGTCATTTCGAAGCAAGACCGGCTCGGAAGTTGATCGATCTGATGTTGCCAGTGTTGGATTGCCCGCCTCGCGGCTTACGTTATTGGCCATGTGTTTACCTTGGCAGATTGAGCTTGACATAGCGTCATAGACACTCAAATGATAGCATGGCGTGGTCGCGTGAACCTGAATAGATCGGGTGCGACGACATAAAATCGCCGTAGATTGTGGCGTACATCCAAACTAGCATTGGGGAGGGCAATCCATCAAAAATCAAGGTCAATTGGATTGGCAGTCAGCGATCAGTATCGACGACTTTCATCAATTGTGCGATGAGCGCTTGCCCTTTGCGCAAATGCTGGGCTTGAGGCTTGAGACAATTGCGCAACATGAAGTCGTAATGCGGGCAAAGTGTCAACCACAGCACTTGCGTCCCGGTGGAACTGTGGCTGGGCCGGTATTGATGGGCCTGGCTGATGCAGCGATGTATGCCTTGATATTGAGCCGGATCGGTCTGGTCGAGCTGGCCGTAACCACCAACCTCAATATCAATTTTCTTCGTAAGCCGGATCCGGCTGATGTTATCGCCGTTGCGCGCCTGTTAAAACTAGGGAAACGGTTGGCGATTGGTGAGATACACCTATATTCTGGTGAACGTCATGGCGATCCGGTGGCACATGTCACTGCAACTTACTCGATACCACCTGTTACCTGATGTACTTCCTGTTCCGGAGATCATGATATGAGCAATGCCACACCTATAGAGGGGATCAAAGCCTGTGTCTTTGATGCCTATGGAACGCTGTTCGATGTCCATTCTGCGGTTGGCAAGCATCGATCCCGTTTGGGTGAAAAGGCTGATGCGGTTTCCGGGCAATGGCGCACCAAGCAGCTGGAATACACATGGTTGCGCAGTTTGATGGGGAGTTACAAAGATTTTTGGGAGGTGACAGCTGATGCGCTTGACTATGCTCTGGAGTCACATGGTGTGGACGATCAAACCCTGCGCCAGGACTTGTTACAGGCCTATCTTCAACTGGATGCCTACCCCGAAGTACACGGGACATTGGCGATTATGCGGGACGCCGGTATCCCTTGTTGCATTCTGACCAACGGGTCACCCGATATGATCGCAGCCGCCGTTGCCAGTGCCAAACTTGATGAGTATCTGGAGCCGTCTTTGTCGGTTGCCAGTGTGGGCGTATTCAAGCCCGATGCCTCGGTTTATCAACTGGCGGTGGATGCCCTTGGCGTTGAAAAGAACCAAATCTGCTTCCAGTCGTCCAACGCCTGGGATGCCGCAGGCGCTGCGCACTTCGGATTTCGAGTGGCGTGGATAAATCGATTCGGCCAAAAACCGGAACGCTTGCCGGGAATACCGGATGCAGAATTTAAAGATTTGTCGGCATTGCCAAAATTTATAGGAGCGCAGTAGAGTTGCCGGCTAGGAATTGTTGGCTTCTTTTTTTCGCTGCTCGGCAAGTTGGAGCACCTCCCTTTTTTGATCGTCTGTGTACATCGGCCATTCGATGATTTCTTCAACACTTCT
>CALFCE010000157.1 GCA_937951215.1 uncultured Granulosicoccaceae bacterium | reverse complement strand
TCACATTGCATTCTGTTCACCACCACAACCAGCCTGCCGTCACAGCTTGCCCGATTTGGCTCAACCCGTAGAATGGCTACGAACTTCGCCAAATCGAACAATCTGCATAGGCAGACTGATTGTGGAGGCGAACCCTTCATGAATAAAGCGGGCTAGTCCTGATCGGAAAAGCGGTAGCCGGCACCTCTGACCGTCTGGATCAAGGAGTCCAGCTGGTACGGTTTGAGTGCCTTTCGTAACCTGAGTATATGCACATCGACGGTTCTTTCCTCGATAAACGTGCCGGGCCCCCACACATGGTCCAGTAACTGAGCGCGGCTGAATACCCTTTCCGGGCGCGACATCAGAAATTGCAGCAGATTGAACTCGGTAGCTCCCAGCGCCAGCGTTTTCCCGTCAACACTGACGCGATGGTTGCTGGTGTTGCAGAGCAGACGTCCAGTTTGCAGCGTTTCATCCAGTGCAGCATGGCTGCGTCGCAGCAGAGCTTTAATTCTGGAATTGAGCTCGCGCGGAGAAAATGGTTTGGTTATGTAGTCATCAGCTCCCGCATCCAGCCCTGCTGTGACATCATTTTCCTCAGCTTTGGCCGTCAACATAATGACCGGCAACAGTTTGGTTACTTCGTTTTTTCGCAGAAATCGCACCAACTCGATCCCGCTTCCTCCCGGCAGCATCCAGTCAACCAGCGCAAGATCGACCTTTTCACTGCCCAGCAGCACCCTGGCCGCGGCGATGCTATCAACATGGCTGGTGTGAAAGCCGTTATTTTCCAGCGACATTTTAATCATTTCAGCGATGTCTGGCTCATCTTCCACTATCAGCACATGGTGTTGCATACGCGAGATTTCCTGCTGCGGCTTCTTGTCCTGATGTGGGTGCCCAATGCATCATTATCGGCGATTGGCAGCCACTCGACCTCTTCATTAAACGACATGTTTATGACAAACAGATGAAGCGGGTCGCCTAACGAAGTTTAAACCGGGAATCTTAAACCGGAAATCAGGGCGCTCACGGAATAAAGTGTTAAATTTGCCACCTATTGATGCAAGGTGGTTCGGGGCTGATGGCCGGAGCTTGCGTTGCAGCACGGCAACAGGGACAATAGCGCCTCGGCGGAGATATTCGCCGTGCAGATCGACCGTGTTATGGTGTTCCGTATCGGCACTCTCGCGACGAGAAACTGTCAACCCCGTCAGGCCTGGAAGGGAGCAGCGGCAGCAGTGGATTCGGGTGCCGGGATGCGGCTGGTGCGGAGCGCCACCCAACTCTTTCAGGTCCCATTTATTCAGGTCCCAGTGATTCAGGCCCCAGTGATTCAGGTCCCAGTTATTCTGGTCTCAGTGTTCCCGGTTTTCACTTTGAGCAGGCTTCAGTTCAGGCATTCTAGCGAATGAGTTATCAGGTGCTGGCTCGCAAATGGCGGCCACAGCAATTTAAAGAGTTGATCGGCCAGGAGCATATTGTTCGTGCCCTGGTTAATGCGCTGGACAGCAACCGACTGCATCATGCCTATCTTTTTACCGGTATTCGTGGTGTCGGTAAAACCACCATCGCAAGAATTCTTGCCAAAAGCCTGAACTGTGAAAAGGGAATCAGTTCCGAGCCCTGCGGTGAGTGTGCAATATGCAAGGACATCGAGGCCGGCAGTTTTTTTGACTTGATTGAAGTCGATGCCGCGTCGCGCACCAAAGCAGATGAAACGCGGGAACTGCTGTCGAATGTCCCTTATGCACCGTCCAGTGGCAGGTTCAAGGTGTATCTCATCGACGAGGTACACATGTTCTCGAATCATAGTTTCAACGCCTTGCTGAAAACGCTTGAGGAGCCCCCCGAGCACGTCAAATTCCTGCTCGCCACCACTGATCCGCAAAAGTTACCCATCACGGTGCTGTCCCGCTGCCTGCAGTTGCATCTGAAAGGCTTGCCCGAGAAGCGGTTGTCGGGCTATCTGAAAGAACTGCTGCAGCGTGAGTCAATAGAGCATGAAGAATCTGCACTGGCATTAATTGCCAGAGCGGCAGATGGCAGTGTTCGCGACAGTTTGAGCCTGGTGGAACAGGCGGCTGCGCTCGGCAAGGGTGCTATCACAGTGAGCGACGTTGAATCCATGCTGGGTCGATTGTCGGCTGATCGTGTGCTTGACTTGCTCGAAGCCGTCGTTGCCTCTGATGCTGCCCTCGCCATGCAGCGGGTAGAGGAGCTGGCAGAGTACGGCCCGGACTATCAACAACTGCTGGGGGATTTGCTGTCATTGCTGCATCACATCGCGTTATCAACCATGGTGCCTGGTTCCCAGCGAGCGTTGTCGACGCTTGATCCGCAACGACTGGACGCGCTGTGCAAGACCATCAGTGATGAAGATACGCAGCTTTTCTACCAGATCGGTCTGCATGGCAGGCGCGATATGCCGCATGCGCCAGACCCGCGCGAGGCCCTGGAAATGACTTTGTTGCGCATGATTGCATTTAAACCCTGTCTGGATGCACCGCAAAGCCGCGAGCTTCCACCTCCGGGCAACAGCGAAACTCCATCGGCACCTGAAACCCCGCCGCTGGAGGGGAGCCAGGCGAAGGCCGACACAGCGACTCAAACTCCAACACAGACAGCACCCCAGGCAGCACCCCAAGCAGCGACTCAGGCGGCGACTCAGGCGGCGACTCAGGCAGCACCCCAGGCAGCGACTGAGACAGAAACTCAGATTGGCTCGCCCACTGAGCCTGACAAGCCGGAACCCGCCACCACCCCCGGCTCGGTTGCTCGAGTGACAAAATTTTCAGACTTTAAGGTCAGCTGGCTGGACATTGTCCCGCAGTTGGAACTTAAAGGTATGGCGGGTCAATTAGCACTCAATAGCGTGGTTTCTGAATTTGAAATTAGTGGCGAAGGGCAACTGACCCGCGTCCTGTTACTGGTGGGCGCTGAGCATGAGCACCTGCTAACAGCGGTTGGCTGTGAAAAACTGTCGACGGCTCTGCAGCATTACGCCGCCGCTTCCGTCAACGTGAAAGTCGAAGTGGGGGTGCCGGATAGCGAGACGCTGGCTCAGCGTTTGGCCCGTATCGAAAATGAGCGACAAGAGGCCGCAGAACGCTCAATCGAATCAGATCCTGTGGTGCAGGAATTGTTGCAAAAGGTTGACGGTATTGTCGAGCCATCCAGCGTCAAACCCTTGCAGGTAGAAAGCTGACCATTGCTAACGACAGGCCGTTGCTGACTGGATTGAATCGAATCGGGAGAAGTTGAGTATGAAAGGTGGTATTGGCAATTTGATGAAGCAAGCGCAGAAAATGCAGGAGGACATGCAAAAAGCGCAACAGGAAATAGCCGACATGGAAATTGACGGTCAGAGTGGAGGCGGCCTGGTTTCGGTGAGGATGAACGGGCGGCATGAGCTGGTCAAAGTCTCTATCGATGATTCTCTGGTGGGAGATGACAAGGACATGCTTGAGGATCTGGTTGCAGCTGCAGTCAACGATGCATCGCATAAGCTCGAAGCTGCTTCCAAAGACAAAATGGGAGGCCTTGCCGGGAGCCTGAATTTACCAGATGGCATGAAGCTGCCTTTCTGATGGCAGAGACACTACTGCAGGAGTTAATTGAAGGCTTGCGCGTGTTGCCCGGTGTCGGGCCCAAGTCAGCTCAGAGAATGGCTTTGCATTTATTGCAGAGAGAGCGGGAAGCTGCAGAAAGACTCGGCGCTGTACTGCAGCGCGCGATGGTCGAGGTTCAGCACTGCGACGTGTGCCGTAATTTCACCGAGCACACGGTGTGCGAGCTTTGCAGCGACGAGGCCAGAGATGCGAGCCAGCTTTGTGTTGTTGAATCGCCGGCCGATGTTCTGGCGCTGGAACGATCAACAGATTACAAGGGCCGGTATTTTGTACTGATGGGGCACTTGTCGCCGCTGGATGGAGTAGGGCCTGCCGAGCTTGGTCTCGACAGGTTGGCGCAGTTGTTTGATCAACAAAATATCAAAGAGGTTACTCTGGCAACCAACCCCACCGTAGAGGGAAGTGCTACGGCAAACTACATATCTGATATGGCGAACAAACGCGAGATACGCGTGTTGCAGATTGCACGGGGTATCCCGGTGGGTGGAGAGCTGGAATTTGCAGACGGTAGCACCTTGTCGGTTGCCTTCTCTGATCGCACTCAGGTCAATTGAGCTTGCCGATCACGAGCACCTGCCAGGCGTTTCAATCAGCTTGCGACAAGCGCAGAAAATTCTCGTATCGACTCTTTGAAATATCACCCGAGTCCAGGGCACTTTTAACTGCACAATCCGGTTCCACCGAATGTGTGCAATCCGCAAACCGGCATCCATCCCGCCAATGCTGAATCTCGGGAAACCCTGATTCCACCTGTTGTGTCTGCAGATAGTCGACCGCGAATTGCCTGACCCCGGGTGAATCGATTAATGCTCCACCGCCTTCCAGTTGATACCAGAAGCTGACGGTTGTCGTGTGAGCACCGATGCCGGTTGCCGCCGATATGGCACCGATTCGTACCTCCTGATCCGGTAACAGTTTTTTGACTATCGATGATTTTCCAACACCTGACTGCCCAACCAGTACCGAGGTCTGTTGTCGGATAAGCTCGCTTAGCTGATCCAGTCCAGCGGGTGTTTTGGTGCTGCATAGTGCGGTCGGAAAACCGGCTTGCCGGTAGATATCCAGCAGCCCGGTATAGTCACCCGGTGTGACTTCTGAGGCCGATGAGTCGATCTGGTCTACCTTGTTCAGGACAATGACTGGCTGGATACCGGCACTGGCTGCAGCAATACAGAACTGATCAATCAGTAGGGGTTCCGGTGCCGGTTTTGGCGAGATGACAATCAGCAGCCGGGTAACGTTGGCTGCCAGCGGTTTCAATTGTCGTTTGCGGTCCGGGCGGGCCAGCACCGTGGACCTGGTCTGCAATTGCGTAACGCGAGTGGTCGTTTCTCCGCTGCCGCTTTCGTCAGTACACAGCACCTTGTCTCCTGCCACCAGTAAATCCAGCTTTTTCAATGGCTGGGCTCGTTTGATCGAGCCTTTATCATCGATAATGGCGGCAGAAGCGCCAAAATTGGCAATCACTCGAGCGGGATAGGTAGACATTGGCGCAAAGTCTAGCACGACGGCAATCTACTGCGGCATCCGCTGTTGGTGGCTGCTATCCTTTGCATCTAAGGAAACTCTGATTTATTCCATCCGGGAATAAATCAGACTCGCAATTTGAAAAGCGTCGTTTTCAAATTGCTCCAAATACAGCGAAAATACGCTGTATTTGTTGGCACTTCCTTGTGCCAAACCGGGAACCACTGAATAATTCAGAGGTTCCCTAAAGCAATTAGAAAAACTAAGGAACAAGCAATGTCCCTGAATGAGAACAATTTGATTTGGGTCGATCTTGAAATGACCGGCCTGATTCCCGAGACCGATACGATCATCGAAATTGCATCGATCGTCACCGATGCCGAGCTCAATATATTGGAGGAAGGGCCGGTGCTGGCCATCCACCAACCGGATGCTGTGCTGGATGCGATGGATAACTGGAATACCGAACACCACACGGCTTCCGGATTGGTGCAACGTGTAAAAGACAGCGACTATGATCTGGATCGTGCGGCTACCGAGACCATTGCTTTCCTGCAGCAACATATCGACGCTGGCGTCTCACCGATGTGTGGCAACAGCATTTGTCAGGACCGGCGCTTTATGGTGCGATTGATGCCGGAGCTTGAGGCTTTTTTCCACTATCGCAACATTGATGTGAGTTCTGTTAAAGAGCTGATACGGCGCTGGCAACCCGAGCTTCTGCAAGGCTTTCGCAAGAAGGCAACTCACAAGGCACTGGACGATATCCGCGAATCCATTGAGGAGCTGCGCTACTATCGCCAGCATGTATTCACTATCTAGGATTCTGCTTTGAAGCTTTCCATGGCCACCGGTGTATCCGACCGGTTTCCCCAATCCGACCACGCACCTTCAAGCCCCAGTACGCGTTCAAAACCGAGATGTTTTAGCACCACATAAGTTAATGATGATCGCTGATGGGTCTGGCAGTACACCACGACCGGTTCGGTCCCGGATGTGTTTTTGGACAGGCCATGGCGCTGCAGTATTTCCAGCAGCTGTTGATTCGGCAGCAATTGCCAGTCACGAGCCTCTTCAACCAGATCTTTCCATTCCAGATGGATCGCACCCGGAATATGTCCACCGCGATTAGAGCGGATATCGGTTCCACGATATTCGGCTTCTGATCGCGCATCGATAATGGCAGGTGCTGCTGTGCTGGTGGCAAGGGATTGCACCAGCGTGCTGGTATCGATCACGGTTGATTCCGTGGCGGCAGCGTCCAGCTGAACAGGTCGCACATCGGTTTTGCCCGGTGGTTCAGAGGCTCCGGATTCCGCGCTCTGGTCCGGATGGGCGTTCAACCAGCCCGCCAACCCGCCGTTTAGCAGGCTGCAACGATAAAAGCCGTAGGCGTGCAAGGTCCAGATCAAGCGACTTGCGGCTGTACCGCCGTTCTGATCATAGGCAACGATCCACCCATC
>CALFCE010000156.1 GCA_937951215.1 uncultured Granulosicoccaceae bacterium | reverse complement strand
GGTACAGGGTCATGTCATGGTTACCAAGGGTCATGGTTCAGGCGACTATGGGTAAGCCACCAAAGTTAGAAGATCAGGGTTAGATGATCAGGGTTGGATGACTTGGATTGGATGACTGGGGTTCAGGCAACCCGGTTTGGGCGGCCCAGTGTCGGTGACCCAGTGTAGGCGAATAAATTTAGGCGACTAAGCCCAGGCAAACAGGGCCCAGGCACACAGGGCCCTAGGCAACCAGCGTCAGCAGTCCAATCTCGTAAAGTACCAGGCCGGCGTAAGCGCCGATGGCAGCGGCCAGTATGCTGCGAACACGAACAACACCAAATAGTTTGTAGTTGCCCGAGGCCACCAATACCACAGCGGGTATGGCAGTCAATACAACCTTGACTGCGACAAACGCAAAGGTGCCAAATTGCAACACGTAGTTCATCACCGGATTTACTTCTTCGCCGCCTCTGGCGAGTATATTCAGCGTAAAAAATGCATCTGCCAGTGAAAGAAGCATCAGAGTGACAGCCAGTAACATCGCACTGCTATCAAATACATCCAACATCGGGTATTTGCGGTCGGAAGCACGGCGTCCGCGAGACCGCCGTGGCGAGATCAGGCATGTGATCAGGGTTCTGGCGGTAAACGCACGACGGTCGACACCGCTGCGTCGCTGAATTTCGCGATGTGGCTGGCGCGGTGCCTCAGGCACCTGAACGTTGAGCTCATCGGCGATGTGATTTGTTTTAACTGTATCCATAACGCGATTTTACCCGGGTCAGCTGAACTGCACCGACATGTGTGGTCCTTTTGTGTATTGCAGCCAGTGGAGCTTTCACGATCTGTGCGCTATTGCTTTTCGTGCTGCCGGTTTGTGAACCACTTCCATTTTGCAGGAGTCGGTGTTAGATTGTCCGCAAGTGAGTGAATCTGGTATACCGTATACCAGACATTCCAATTGCTATGCACATTGTTGTTACAGGGCTAATGGCAAAGGGCCAACTGTCAGTATCGGTCCGGATCATGTTGCCTGGCAATCAGCCATGGAGAGCCGCAGATGAATCTTAACGAACACCAGTCGAAAAAGTTGCTGCGTGAGGTTGGCGTTAATGTACCGCTCGGGCAAATTGCCAATTCGGAAGAAGAAGCGGGTGTATTACTCAACAAGGTTGATGGCCCACCCTGGGTAGTCAAGGCTCAGATTACTGCCGGTGGTCGAGCGAATGGCCACTTTCTTAATGATCCTGCCTCCCGAGGGGGCGTGCGCTTTGCCGAGACCGAGCAGGCGGTGCGTGCTCATGCAAAACAGATGCTCGGCGGTATTCTTGTCACCAACCAGACCGGTCGGGATGGTGACCGAGTCAACAGTGTTTATATTGAGCAGAAGTGCTCGGTGCAACACGAGCTGTATTTTTCAATCAGTGTTGACCGGGCGCTGGGGTGTGTGACCTTGATGGCTGCACGGGACGGTGGCAGTCATATCGAAGAAGTCGCGCAACGTGACGCTGATGCGATCTTGCAGATCGCACTCGATATCGGTAAGGCAGGTGAGGAAATACCAGCCACGATGCTCACTGACCAGCAACTCGATGAGTTACATTCCTTTTATCAATTACCGGCTCAACTGCGGGCCGAGTTTGCCGCAATGGTACGTACGCTGTGTTTTCTGTTTGTTGAGCGTGATGCATCACTGGTAGAAATCAATCCCTTTGGTGTTGATGTAAATGGTCAGCTGGTGGCACTTGATGCATCAATTGCCTGGGATGACAATGCCCTGTTTCGTCAGGGTCATGAAGAGCAATTGCAGGCCTATGCCGATTTACCCCTCGCTGAACATGAAGCACTGACGCATGGTCTTAACTACGTCAGGCTTGATGGCAATATCGGCACTCTGGCCGCTGGTGCTGGCCTTGCGCTGGTCACCGTCGATGCGGTAACCGAGTGTGGCGGGCATGCTGCCAACTTCCTTGATATTCCGCCATCGGCTTCGGTGGAGCGTATCGAAACGGCGATTTCCATTTTGTTGCGTGAAGCTGCTGTCGATGTGGTGCTTATAAATGTGTTCGGTGGTGGCATAATGCGTTGTGATGCCATCTGTGACGGATTGTTGTTGGCGTGCCGCAATTTTCCTGAGCATGGCAAACCCATTGTTGTGCGTCTCGTGGGTATCAATTCCGAGCTGGCGTTACAGCGGCTTCAAAGTTCCCTGCCCGAGGTGCAGATTGCCAGCGATCTAGGAGATGCAGCCGCAAAAGCGGTAGCGCAAGCGCAGCAACTGGCGGAAAAAGCCATTCCCGACAAAAAGGGATGGTTGAAAAAGGCGCGAAATCTACTGCCGGAGAAAGCCACATGACTATTCACGCCAGCAGGTTTTGCAGAACCGTATTGGAATTGTCCAGTGTCTCGGGAGGTCGCAATGTCCGTCTTGGTGGATAGTGAGACTCGCGTAATTTGTCAGGGATTCACCGGGCGGCAGGCGACGTTTTACAGTGAGCTTGCTATCGCTGCAGGTACCCGGATGGTGGCAGGTGTTACACCCGGCAAGGGTGGGCAAACGCACCTTGGCTTGCCAGTGTTTGACACCCTTGCCGATGCAGTCGATCAGACCGGCGCCAATGCCACGTTGATATTTGTACCACCCGCAAATGCCTGTGAGGCTTTGATCGAAGCCGTCAGCTCAAACATTCCCCTGGCAGTCTGTATTACCGAGCGTATCCCGGTGCTTGATATGGTTCGTGTTAAAAAAGCCCTTGCCGATTCGTCCACCGTTCTTGTCGGACCGAATTGTCCGGGCCTGGTGACTCCCGGTGAATGCAAAATGGGCATTATGCCAAGCGAGATTTTTCAACCCGGTAAAATCGGGATTATCTCCCGATCAAGTACCTTGACTTACGAGGCGGTTGCGCAAACAACATCGATCGGTCTCGGGCAATCGACCTGTGTCGGGATAGGGGCTGATCCGGTGCACGGCCTTGATTTTGTGCAAGCGCTGCAAATGTTTATTGATGATGATGATACCGCGGGTGTGGTCATGATCGGAGAGATTGGTGGAACTGCCGAGGAAGAGGCTGCGAACTTTTTGAAAGAGGCAAAAGTCGCAAAGCCGGTGGCGGCCTATGTTGCCGGCTTGCACGCACCCGCGGGTCGCAGGATGGGGCATGCCGGTGCTATTCAGCAGCATGGTACCGGATCAGCCAAGGGAAAAATCGCAGCGTTACGAGATGCCGGTGTCACCGTCGTTGACTCTCCGATGGACATTGGCCGCACCATCGATGCACTGATTGAGTGAAGCGCCTGATAAAACCAGATCGATAAAACCAGATCGTCAAAGCCAGGCTGGTTAATCAGTATCCGTTAGATTGAGAAGTTCGATTTTGGGGTTTACACAGTCCGAGACGAGGTGTAGTCTAAGTTCAGAAAGTTTGGTATACAAAATACAAAATACCGGAAAATACAAAATACTGGGCCGTTCAGTTTTGCATTGCCTGTATTTGCAGTTTTGCGTTGTCTGTATTAGCCCAGCCTAAAACATCTATGCCAAACACATCTATCGCAATCCCATCTCTGGTGAATTCATTTGTCAGGGAAAATTAAAAATGGAAATAGTAAAAAACGGAAATAGAAATACCAGGTTAATAAAAATACCAGGTAATTAAAACACTAGGGAAATAACGAAAACAGTGGTTAAGTGTTAGCCACTGCGCATTGATAGTCACAAACGAAGTGGGATAGTCACTGGAAGTGGGTGACCTGAAGCTGCGCGGTGTAGGAGCTGGCAAGCTCTATAATGTTGTCGTCCCTTCTGTGAGAACAGGCAGGGTCACCCTTATTTCACCCGGAGGTTGTATGCAAAAATTCTTTAAAGCTATATTACCGGTTGCTGTGGCTGCAACAGCGGCATTGGCAGTGTCTGCCAATGCTATTGCTGCGGACTGGAAACCGAAAAAACCGGTCGAGTTCATTATCATGGCTGGCACCGGTGGTGGTGCTGATCAGATTGCTCGTCTGTTACAGGGCCTTATCGAGAAAAAGAATCTCTCTCCTCGCCCATTTATCCCGATAAACAAGCCTGGTGGTTCTGGCGCGGAAGCACTGCGCTATCTGCAAGACAAGGAAGGTGACGATCATACGCTGATGGTTACGCTGAACAGTTTCTACACCACTCCAATAATCCAGAAGGATCTCGGTGTAGATGTTTCCAAATTCACACCGATTGGCCGCATGGCTCTCGATACTTTCCTGTTGTGGGTACACAACGACATGGCTGATATCACCGATATGGACAGCTACGTTGCTGCAGTGAAAGCAGCTGGTAAAAACTGGAAAGTGGGCGGTACCGGTTCTGGTCAGGAAGATTCAATTCTTACCGCGATGATGGAAGCTGAATTTGGTTATGAAGTTACCTATATCCCGTTTCCCGGTGGTGGCACAGTAGCCAAAAATCTGGTGGGCAAGCACATCGATTCTACGGTTAACAACCCTGCCGAGCAGAACGAGTTCTATCGTGCTGGCAACACCAAGCCTCTGGTTCAATTTACCGGTGAGCGTATGGCCGCGTACCCCGATATCCCGACTGCAAAAGAGCTGGGAGTGGATATCGAGTACTACATGCAGCGATCCATCAATGGGCCTCCAGGTATGTCAGCTGAAGCGCAGGCTTTCTATATCGATCTATTCAGTCAGCTGTATCAGTCTGAAGAATGGCAGACTTTCTGTGTAGAAGACGGCCTTGATTGTGCCGAGTGGTCTGCAGGAGATGATCTCGCTGCCTTCCATACCGAGCAACTGAAGCGCCACACCGCTCTTATTGAGCAGGTTGGAGCTGAAGCGATCACTGGCGAATAAGCCGGCAAAAACGAGTTGTTGTCAGTCAAGTACACCGCGCTTGCTGGCAGCAACCCGATTTTCATACGCACCGGGCGGGATGTTCATTTCCCCGGTGTGATTCCAGGCCGGGTGTTGCTCCAAGTTTGCCGTTTCCTTAAATTCAACCATCACTACAACCTGACTGACCATGTCTGTAAGAGTTGCTGAAATTCTTTTTGCGATAATCCTCGCTGCTTGTTCGGTGGGTTTGATGATCAAGAGCGCAGAACTGAACATCGGTTGGATTGACGGGCGTGGCCCGGGATCCGGAGCTTGGCCGTTTTGGCTTTCAACCGGCATGTTGCTTTGCTGTCTCTGGACGATCGTGCGCTGGTTTCGCGGTGTGACACCTGAATCCCGGTCGAATGAGCCTTACATCAGCAGGGATACAGCAATTGTTGTCGGTGTCTCTGCATTTTCCATATTTGCGTTACTGGCAATGACCCAGTGGGCCGGCATCTATATAGCGCTGCCTGTTTTTTTGTTTTTCTACATCAAGTTTGTTGGCAGGCACTCATGGCCTTTAACCCTGTCGATTGTCGTTTGTGTCCCGATCTTCATTTTCTGCCTGTTCGAATGGGCTCTCAAAATTCCATTGCCAAAAGCGTTTACCGAGGAAGCGTTCTACCCGGTTTACGATCTTATCTATGCGCAGAGTCTGCCCGAGCGTATGGGTGCAATGAAGGCGCCGATTGTAGGCTTGCCCACCGTGGCTTTGGTGTTGGTTATTGTTTACTGGTCGTGGCGTGCCATCACAAACCGACGAAACAAGTCGGTACAGCCGTTATCGGAAGGGTAAGAAATCGTGGATAACGTATTAACACTACTTGGTGCCGGGTTGCTGGAAGCAATGCAACCTCTGAACTTCCTGATGATTATCATCGGCTGTACTGTCGGCTTGCTGGTGGGTGCAATGCCTGGACTGGGCTCGGTCAATGGGGTTGCGATCCTGCTTCCGATTACCTTTCTGGTGCCACCAACGGCTGCCATCATCTTTCTGGCAGCGATTTACTACGGTGCGATGTACGGTGGTGCAATCAGTTCCATCACACTCGGGATACCCGGTGCATCCACTGCGGTGGCAACCGTATTTGACGGCAGGCCTCTGGCCCAGAAAGGCAAGGCGGATAAAGCCCTGACCGCAGCGGCTGTTGCGTCGTTTATTGGCGGTACTATTTCAGTTGTCCTGTTTACATTATTTGCTCCACCGTTAGCGGCTTTCGCACTGAAGTTCGGGCCTCCTGAAGAATTCGCTTTGATGATGCTGGCCTTTGCCACCTTTATCGGACTTGGTGGAGACGATATCCCGAAAACCATTTTTTCAATTCTTATCGGGTTGGTGCTGGCGACCATCGGGCTCGATATTATTTCCGGTAAACCGAGACTCATATTTGGTGATATCTCCGGATTTTTACACGGTATCAATTTTCTGGTGCTGGCTATCGGAATCTATGGCATTGGTGAAATGTTGTGGACGCTGGAGTCTACGCAGGGAAAAGTGTCGGTACACAAAGTTAAAATGTCTTTTCGGTCGCTGATGGGCAATCTGAAAGACGTCAAGGAATACATCGGGACGACAACGCTTGGTTCCGTGTTGGGTTATTTTGTTGGTACATTGCCCGCCGCTGGAGCGACGCCTGCGTCATTAATGGCCTACGGTCTGGCTAAAACGTTTTCCAAAGACCCTGAAAGTTTTGGCACTGGCAAGGTTGCAGGTGTGGCGGCGCCGGAAGCTGCAAACAATGCCGCGTCTACCGGGTCGATGCTGCCGATGATTACCCTGGGTATTCCGGGTTCTCCAACGACTGCCATCCTGCTTGGCGGAATGATTATCTGGGGCTTGAGGCCGGGGCCCTTGCTGTTCAGTGAGCATCCCGATTTTGTGTGGGGTTTGATTGGCTCACTCTATATCGCCAATGCGGTGACCTTGCTGATCAATCTCGCTTTTATCCCGTTGTTTGTGAAAGTACTCACCATGCCGTTCACCATTCTGGCACCGGTAATTTACATTTTGTGCGTGGTAGGTGGTTACGCTCCGACTCAAACCATGCACGATGTCTGGTTAATGTTCCTGTTCGGAATCGTGGGATATCTGCTGCGAAAGCTTAACTACCCGGTAGCACCAGCCGTGCTTGCGATAGTGCTTGGCCCGCTGGCCGAAAGATCCATGCGGCAATCGTTGCTGGCGTCTCAGGGCGACTTCACCACATTTTTTACCCGTCCCATTAGTGGCACCTGCATGTTGATCGCGCTGTTGCTGGTGTGCTACCCGTTGATCAAAAAAATGCGGTCTGGCAAATGAGTGAGTCAATTTCAGTCGCCCCGGTGGTGCAGGAAGCCGGCTTGAAGGACAAGGTGTTTGAAGCGCTGAGTAAAGCCGTTGTATCAATGGATATTTACAGCAGTGCCGAGCCTCCACGCCTTGATGAGCGTAAGCTCGCCGAAGATCTGGGAGTGAGCCGAACGCCGGTAAGAGAGGCTTTGTCGAGACTTGAGCAAGAAGGTCTGGTTCGCAATATACCGAGGCGCGGTATGTTTGTGGTGCGTAAAACCCGCACCGAAATAATTCAGGTAATTGAAGTCTGGGCAGCATTGGAGTCCATGGCAGCACGTCTGGTGACGGAGTCTGCGTCTGATGCCGATTTGATGGATTTCAAGAATGACTGCCAGCGCTACGTCTCCGAAGACGGCGAAGCTCCGATCGACGAATACTCTGAGCAAAACATTCGTTTTCATCAACGCATTATTGAATTAAGCGGTAACCGCTACCTGATAGATACTGCTAGACGCTCGTTTATGCATATGTATGCAATTCGCTCTGCGACTATCAAACACAGAGACAGAAAAATTCAGTCTGTTATTGACCATCGTTTGATCATTGATGCGCTGGTTAGCAGAAAGACCGAAGTGGCCGAGATGCTGGTCAGGGAACACGCTTTAAAGCTGGCCGAGCATGTGCGGCTGAATCTAGATTTTTCTTGAACTTGCCCGTGGTATTTGATTAATCCGGGTGACACAGCACGATGTCCTGGAGCTGCGAAGAGCAAGCCGGCATCGTGTCACAACAAATCAGCGATAAATACAATCGCGAAGAGGGATACTGACAATGGCAACAGCTGAAAGTAAAGTGAAGGCAAAAGACACAGCGACAGATACACTGGTTGAAAAGAGTCGCGACAAGAATGTTGTATCGGGTGGGCATCTGGTGGCCAAGGCCCTGAAAGCCGAAGGTGTCGATACCATCTTTACGCTGTGCGGTGGTCACATTATCGATATCTATGACGGGTGTATCGATGAGGGCATACGCATCGTCGATGTTCGACACGAACAGACTGCGGCCCATGCTGCGGATGGCTATGCGCGCCAGACCGGAAAGCTGGGTTGTGTCGTCACCACCGCAGGCCCTGGTTGTACCAATGCGGTCACCGGTGTAGCGACAGCCTTCCGTTCTGAAAGCCCCATATTACACATTGGCGGGCAGAGCTCTCTGAGCCAGCACAAGATGGGTTCCCTGCAGGACTTGCCACACGTGGACATGATGACTCCGATCACCAAGTTCGCATCCGGTGTGTTTTCCACCGAACGGGTCGCGGATATGGTTTCCATGGCTGCTCGTGAGTGCTTTAACGGTCAGTACGGCCCTTCTTATCTTGAAATTCCTCGCGATATTCTGGACCGGGAAATTTCACTGGAAGACGCCCGCATCCCGGAACCCGGCTCGTACCGCAGTTCTGTCAAATCGATCGGGGATCCGGCCGACATCGAGAAACTTGCTGACATATTGGTCAAGGCCGAACGGCCTGCCGTGTTGTTTGGTCAACAGGTGTGGGCCTCGCAAGGGCATAACGAGGCCATCAGTTTTGTTCGCAGTCTGGGTATCCCGGCCTATATGAATGGCGCCAGCCGCGGCATGATGCCGGCTGACGATCCCTGTTGTTTTGACAGAACCCGCTCTGACGCATTTAAAAATGCAGATGTCATTTTGATTGTGGGTACGCCTTTCGATTTTCGCATGGGGTATGGCAAACGCATTTCCAATAAAGCCACGCTGGTGCAAATTGATCAAAGCTATGCGACTGTCGGCAAGAACCGTGATATCAGCATGGGCATAGCCGGTGATCCGGGAGCGGTTCTGGCTGCAGTGGAGCAGGCAGCGTCCGGCCGCATTGATAACTCGGCAAAAGCGGCGCGTGAGAAATGGATGCAGGAACTGCGTGCCATTGAAGCGACCAAACTCGAAAAGCTGATGCCTTTGTTCACCACCGATCAAAACCCGATTCACCCCTATCGTCTGGCTTATGAAATCAACGAATTTCTCGGCGAGGACACCATCTACATTGGTGATGGCGGCGACATTGTAACCATATCGGCGCAGGCAGTTCGGCCCCGAAATCCGGGACAGTGGATGGATCCGGGTGCATTGGGTTCACTTGGTGTTGGCACCGGTTTCTCTATGGCTGCGAAGCTTGCACATCCTGATAAAGAGGTGATGTGCCTCTATGGAGATGGCTCCTTCGGCATGACAGCATTTGATATGGAGACTTCACAGCGTTTTGGCGCACCTTATCTTGCGGTTATTGGTAATAATTCTGCGATGAACCAGATCCGTTATGGGCAGATCACCAAATACGGTTCAGAGCGTGGTGATGTGGGCAACAAGTTGGGTGATATTCCGTTCAGCAAGTTTGGCGAGATGATCGGGGGTTATGGCGAGGAAGTAACCGAAGCCAGTGAAATTCAACCTGCCATGCAACGTGCTCGCGAGTCGATTGCAAAAACAGGGAAGTGTGCAGTGGTCAATGTGTGGGTCGATCCCAACGAGTACGCTCCGGGAACCAAAGCACAGACGATGTACAAGTAAACGAACGATCCGTTCTCCGATTATTGGCAGATCAATACTAGGTTGAGGTTTTAAATGAAAGCGCTTGAGGGTGTAAAAATTCTGGATTTCACGCATGTGCAATCCGGTCCGACCTGTACTCAGTTACTGGGTTTTTTTGGTGCTGACGTTATCAAGGTGGAACGGCCGGGTGTAGGTGATGCAACGCGTAAGCAGCTGGTCGACGTGGAGGGCGCTGACTCCTTGTACTTCACCATGCTTAATCACAACAAGCGTTCACTGACACTCAATACCAAAACCGAATCCGGCAAGCAGGTGTTGGAGCGCCTGGTTAAAGAGTGTGATGTGATGGTGGAGAACTTTGCCCCGGGTGCGCTGGACAGAATGGGCTTTACCTGGGAGCGTATTCAGGAGCTGAACCCGAAAATGATCCTGGCATCGGTCAAGGGTTTTGGCCCCGGCCCGTATGAGGACTGCAAGGTATATGAAAACATCGCGCAGTGCGCTGGTGGGTCTGCATCTACCACCGGTTTTCGCGACGGGCCACCATTGGTCACCGGTGCTCAAATCGGTGATTCAGGCACAGGTTTGCATTTGGCGCTGGGCATCGTCACAGCCTTGTATCATCGTGAGAAATCGGGTCGCGGCCAGAAAGTGCTTGCGCCGATGCAGGATGGTGTTTTGAATCTGAGCCGAGTCAAGCTTCGCGATCAGCAGCGTCTTCAGGCTGGTCCCCTCAAGGAATATTCCCAATACGGTGAAGGTATCGAGTTTGGCGAGGCAACACCACGTGCAGGTAACGATTCAGGTGGTGGACAGCCCGGGCGAATTTTAAAATGCCTTGGTTGGGAGAACGATCCTGACTCTTACACTTACTTCATTACCCAGGCTGCTGTGTGGGAAAACATTTGCGATGTTATCGGCAAACCTGAATGGAAAGAACATGAAGACTTCAAAACCCCGGCTGCCAGGTTGCCGCGTTTGAATCAGGTATTCAGCACCATTGAAGAATGGACCATGACCAAGACAAAGTATGAGGTGATGGATATTTGTAATCCGTTGAATATTCCGGTGGGTCCCATCCTGTCAATGAAAGAGCTGGCTGAGGAACCCTCTCTGCGTGAGACCGGTACCATTGTCGAAGTGGACCATCCTGAGCGTGGGAAGTATCTGACGGTGGGGTGTCCTGTGAAGCTGTCGGACTCACCAGTCAATGTCGAACGCTCTCCGCTGTTGGGTGAACATACTGATGAGGTGCTTTCTGACGTGCTGGGTTATTCAGCCGCCGAAGTGGCAGCAATGCGCGAAGAAGGTGCGGTGTAACTGCAGGCTCGATTTCGGTAGGCACTCAATCTAACAATTGGAAAATGCAATGCGAATAGTAGTACATGGACAACAGGCATTCGGTCGTGCGGTGCTGGAAAAATTACTTGAACGGGATGAAAACATCGTCGCGGTCTGCACCGCGCCGGACAAGGAAGGACGTCCACTCGATCCGCTGAAAGAACTGGCGCTCGAGAAAGGTTTGCCCGTACATCAACCCGCCTCGTGGAAAACCGACGAAGCTTTGCAACTGATGCAATCCTTTGAGGCTGATGTGTGCATCATGGCTTATGTGCTGCTGTTTGTGCCGCAACCGGTTCTTGATGCGCCAAGGCTGGGATCGTTCCAGTACCATCCTTCCCTGTTGCCAATGCATCGAGGACCTTCTTCGATAAACTGGCCTATTGCGATGGGGTCGGAAAACACCGGTCTGACTATTTTCTGGCCCAATGAGGGGCTGGATGAGGGGCCGATTTTGCTGCAAAAGACCTGTGGCATCGGGCCCGATGAGACCTTGGGTGATGTGTATTTCAACAAGCTGTTTCCCATGGGTGTTGATGCAATGATCGAATCGCTCGATATGGTCAAGGCCGGCAACGCGCCCAGAATCGAGCAGGATTTAAGCAAAGGCAGTTACGAGTCCTGGTTCGGTAAGGATCAGGCCCGTCTGGATTGGTCCAAGTCTGCCGGTGAGGTTTACAACACGATTCGCGCAGCGAACCCCCAACCTGCAGCGTGGACCGAACATGAGGGTCAAGTGCTGAAACTATTCGATTGTGCCCTGATTGAAGAAGAAGGCAGTGGGGCAGCTGGCGCACCCGGAGAAGTAGTTTCGGTCGATGCGGATTCGTTTACCGTAGCCGCTGCCAGCGGTGCGATCAAGGTTATGCGTGTACGTGCCAGTGAGGGCAAGGTACCAGCCGCGGACTATATAGCGTCAAGTGGTCTTTCAGTGGGTCAAAAGCTGGTCTAAATTGGTTGAATTCTGGTCCTGAACCGTTAGTATCGGCTTCTTTTTAAAAGCAGGTGAAATCCGCATGGCCGATCTGATAGATGGCAAGGCCTTTTCAGCCAATCTCCGAGCTGAACTGGCGACCAAGGTGCAAAAGCTCAAACAGCAGCACGGCATTGTCCCCGGGCTTGCGGTGGTACTGGTCGGAGAGGATCCGGCAAGTCAGGTGTATGTCCGCAACAAGGGCAAACAGACTCTTGAGGCTGGGATGAATTCCTATGAACACAAGCTGGATGCCGAGACCTCAGAAGCAGATTTGCTGGCGTTGATTCAAAAGCTCAATGCGGATGATGATGTGCACGGAATACTGGTCCAGTTACCCCTGCCTTCTCATATTGATGAGGAGTCGGTGATCAACTCCATCGATTTCAATAAGGATGTCGATGGTTTTCATCTAACCAATGTGGGCCGCCTCTCCATTGGGGCTGAAGGAATTGTACCCTGCACACCGCTGGGTTCGATCATGATGTTAAAAGACCAGCTGGGGGATCTGTCGGGTAAGCATGCAGTTGTGGTGGGGCGGTCCAATATTGTCGGTAAGCCCATGGCGTCATTGCTGTTGCAGGAAAACTGTACGGTCACGATAGCCCACTCGCGCACTGCCGATTTACCCGGTTTGTGTCGGAGCGCGGATATTGTCGTGGCTGCAGTCGGTCGCCCCGAGATGGTCAAAGGCGACTGGATTAAACCCGGTGCCACAGTCATCGATGTCGGCATCAATCGAATTGAGGCCGATGGCGGCAAAACGCGGCTTGTTGGTGATGTCGACTTTGCGTCGGCCAGTGAAAACGCAGGGGCAATTACACCAGTACCCGGCGGTGTTGGACCGATGACC
>CALFCE010000155.1 GCA_937951215.1 uncultured Granulosicoccaceae bacterium | reverse complement strand
TTACTCGCGGAATTCGGCATAGAAGGCCCGGCATTTGCGAAACTGTGAGGTGGGTGACGACCCCAGGGAATATCCGTTACCGGTTCCAACCTGTTGTTGATAAAACTCACAAATCTTTTTACTGGGAGGAGCATCCAGCTTTGCAACTTCAGGTGATGCGATTATCACCACTGCGCTATTGTCTCCAGAGTTAACAGGCCGTTTACCCTTTGGCTTGATAATACCTACGAAATCCGAACCCAGTAGATTTCCATCGGGATCAAATAGTAGCTGGGTTCCAGCTCGCAGTGTGTTGTCGGCGATCAGAGTGTCTTTGGCTAAAACCCCTGTGCGCAATTGCCCGTTGTCGTGAAAACCGATTTTACGGCCATCCAGTGTGTAGCCTTGAACGTCTGTCTCGCGGTCCAGCTCAAGCGCTAATATTAATCCATTTGTTGTTCGTATCTCGGTACTGGCAGGGATCAAAATATCCCTCCAGGTTTGATCATGGGCGAGGGTGCCTGCAAGGGTTTCGGATTGGGAATTGTCCTTTGAATTTTTGTAAATAGTCAGTTTGGATCCTGCTGCATAGGCGAAGTTATCAATCGTGTGATCCTGCGATAGAAATCCGGATTTCACTCTACCATCCTTGTAAAACTCAACTTTGGTATCAGACTTGAGTGGAAGACCGGCGACCATTTGATCTCGTGCCAGAGTTCCTTGCTGCAGGGTTTGGTCAGGAAACAGGTTGAGAGAAGATTCGTCGGCAAGCCAGACCCCTCGGATATTTTGATCGCCTGCCAGAAAGGCATGGGCGACTTCTCCCTTTTCATCAAACATGACCGATTTTGGCCGCCCTTTGAATCGCAGGCTATCTACGGTTTGATCTTGATGTAATTTTGCTTGCCATAGTTGGGATCGTCGATTGTCAAACTTGACCTCATCGGCAGCCAAGATGAAATTTTTGTACTTCACGGGGCTCGACAGGATGGCTTGTTTAACGCTACCCGAGCGATTTGAGTAAACGATGCTGCCCTTGGGGAAGAATAGCCCTTGGCGAACTTGTGAAAACGGTAAAATCTCAGGTAGTGTACCTGCCTCTTTCTTGTCGTTATTCTGCATCACCCCATGATAAAAACTATCCCAGATTACTTCACCATCCGGATCAAATCTGAGTTCCGTTTGCTTGGGATAAATTTTGCCTCTATAAGATGTATGGGTAAAAAAACGTACCTCTTTCGGTTGGCCGGTTTCGAAAACCTGATAGGGCCAATTGGCTTTGACGATTAAATCCCCAAGTTTAAAAGAGTGGCTTTCACTGCTAATCATTGTCTGATGATCATCGACAAACATGAGCGTCTCCGGGGTACCATTAACGTTAAAGGTTACTTTTGCCTTGGCCGGCAAGCTGGTGTTGTACCAGGCAGAGCCTGCGGCAAGAGAGGCCTGTTTCAGATTTCCATTGGGGTGGAAACCTATTTCACCCGCTGCAAGAGTCAAGTGTTGCCATTGATGTGTCTTTGTCAGTTTTGCATTCAGGATTTGGCCATCGTCAGAAAACGTCACCTTACCTGCTGCCAACGGTATTCTGTCAGCACCATACTCGATATCCTTTGCAATCACTCCCTCTGTAACATGGCCTTGCGCAGAAAATAATGCGATCCCGGCTGTTAACGGCACCCCATTGACAGTGTGTGCCTCGGCCAGTTTTCCGCGTGCCAGCCCACCATTCGGGTGCAATTTTGTGGTGCCCGGGTCACGGGTCAATTGCGATGCTTGTACGCGTAAGTAGAGATCATTAAAGGAAGCGTTATCCCAATTAGCCGACTCCAGGCTATTGGGAATGTCCAACTGCATCGGAGCCAATTCGAAATCGTAATACTTTCCAGGTTTTGACAGACGAATAAATTCTGGTGTGCCGTTTTGACTAATTCTGGTTGGGGGTTGTTGTTCCGCCAGATCCAGACCTCGCCAGGTGACATTGCCGAGCAGCTGTCCCAGTTCAACATTACCTGCCCGATCGAAAAATACCGTGCCCGATGTCAATCGAATATTTTGATACAGGGATTCCTTATTAAGGTGTACTTTTGATTGGGCGCAAGATGGGTCATATTCCAGTTTCGATCCGACTGGCACAATCAAATCATGATGAAAGGTGGGGCTTTTCAGTGTTGTATTGCCTGTCGCGTTCCGGATATGTGAGGCGCAACATTTTTCGGTGCTATTAACTTTGGCGCTATCAACTTTTTTGATCAGACAGGCCAACGGATCTTCTTCTTCGCTGCAATGATTTGCAATATCATTCTGGCATGCCTCCAACACCGGCATGATAAGCGAGTATGCAATATACGATTGGAGCTTTGCCACTGCCTTTTCTTCCTCGCTCATCAGCAGCTTTGGTTCGGGAAGCAGATTAGTCAACATTCTTAATACGGGTGATTCAGAATGGTGTGAGTCTGTTTCTTCAGCTTCGGCTACCCCGGCAAATACAAGCAGGCCCGCAGCTGCTATCAGGATGCGGACTTTATCGAACTGGTGTTTGATTTTTTGCATGACGATGGTGAGAAGCGAAGACATTGAAACCCCCTGAATGTATAGCCCTTACAGACGAGAACGGCTTCCAGGCTCGAATCTTCAAGTTTGTACCCCGCCGCTGACAGTATTGAAACCGTTATGTGAGTTCATCGGCAGTTTGCACCTTAAAGCCGCTGGATATCGCATCTGGTTCAGTTGTCACTGCACAGCCTCTAATTGCTACCAAGCCAGGTTTTTATGGCAAGGTCTACCGCAACAAGTGTGGTTGCACAGGTGGTTTTCACTGGGTAGTGGCAAGCTGAATTCCACCCCATTACCTCTGTTTTTGTTTATTATCATCCGCTATTTCAATTTTTTGTATCCAACGGGGAGAGTAAGGTATGGGAGAGATGATCAAGCTGGTAGCGAGTGATGGCTTTGAGCTACAAGGGTATCTTGCACGACCTTCTTCCTCGGGTAAGGGCGCTATTGTGGTTGTGCAAGAGATCTTCGGTGTCAACAGTCATATCCGGGAAGTATGTGATCGTTTCGCAGAGGTCGGTTATGCTGCGCTTGCGCCGTCTATCTTTGATCGCATGGAGCCCGGTTTTGATGTCGGGTATGAACCGGAGGATATGGCGCGTGCCCGTCAATTGATGGGGTCTGGCAATATGGACCACTACCTGTTGGATGTAGCTGCAGCACGTGATGCGCTTGCAGGGTTTAGTCCGGTGTCTATTACTGGCTATTGTCTCGGTGGTTCGGTGACATTTGCTGCTGCTGCCAGAATGGACGGGTTTCTTTGCGCACTTCCGTTTTATGGTGGCATGATTGCCGGGATTTGCGAGGAGCACCCGCGTTGCCCCACATTGATGTACTTTGGTGAGCAGGATCATTCAATTCCGATGGAAGATGTCGATAAAATTCGGCAAGCCCAGCCCGAGGCCACGATTAAAGTTGTTGATGCACAGCATGGATTTATGTGTGATCACCGGGCAACCTATTCAGCCGAACACGCAGCTACTGCGTGGCAGGATTCATTGCAGTTTCTGGATAGCCAGACTGGTAATGCATGACAG
>CALFCE010000154.1 GCA_937951215.1 uncultured Granulosicoccaceae bacterium | reverse complement strand
TCCCTTGGTAATGACACTTTGTAAAACTTACTACAGATAATTCTATTAGGTCGCGGCACTTTCGTCTGGGGATTCGGCGACTCACTCATAAATTTTTCCAAATGCTCCACCTAGGCAGAATATATCTGGCGCGGGCGAGCTTTGTACGATTTGATTCGAATTCCATTGACGGTGAGCACCCACGCCAAACCTAATCCAACAAGTTACGTTCACATCAGAATTTGTAATCACAGCAGCAGAAACTGGCCTCTATCCCCTACTCAAACTTACAACAGTCACTCAATTGTGAACAACCAATTCAGAGTCGTATCCATAGACCCCGCTCCAACCAAAGATGCTGTGATATTCGACGGCAGATTCAAGAAAGTGCCAGCAACTGAGCTAAGCAAATATTGCGAGAGCCTTACAGATTCAGAAAACATACTGGTTTGCTGGGACGCCCCACTTACAGGCCCACCGCTTGAGCACAAGGCATTTCCAGCATCCTACTCACAGCGAGTTCTAGAAAGGTTCTTTTCTCGAAGCTCCACTGGATACAAGACACCTGCCGGAATATCAGTTTTACCCTACTCTGGCTGTCCCCACTGGGTGATCACGAGAGCCTGTCTTGGAGTGCCTCTGTTAGGCCCTTATGACCGTCCTATGAGTGAGTTACCTTTCCAGCTAACTTGTCAAACCAAGCTAGCAACGACAACTGGGAGACTGCTGGTTGAAACCCATCCAGCGGTGGCAATTTGGTTGTGGTGCCGATCCCTTTCTGGCAATGGTAATGACTTCTGGACCTACAAAGGAGCAAAGGCAAATCGCTCGATTGAGAGCTATTGGGATCAGCTGCTTCCTATCTGGCACTCACTGAACATCGAAGCTGTCAGTAGTGTGCTTGAGCAGATAGCTCCACCAAAGGACGATGATGAGCTTGATGCGCTAGTTGGTTGGGTTCTTGGGGCCCTCTACAGCATTCAGCATGAATCTGTGGGTGTGCTTGGTGATGAGTCGACAGGCGGAATCTTGTTGCCTTGGGATGAGGAGATGTTTACTAAATTCAATAAGTTCAAATCGGCTCAGTTCTAAATTAGGACGAAGCTGGCCATTCAAGCTCGTCTAAACACTGCTAATCATCAAATAAATATAGTGCAGCCACCACATAAGAGGAACCTCAAACCCCTCGAACTAGAACAGAGGCCGACACAACAGCAACCGTTCAGTGTGCCAAGGATTTTCCTCAAAACCCTGCCTGACCCGACAGAGAAAGGTAGAAGGATTCAAAAATAGCTGATGACAGTTAAGCTAATTATCCAAGAGGGGTATCTATCTCTATATCAAGATAGATTGATTGGAAGCTCTAACAAACGAAATTGAGGGTGTTCAGAATCTTCTCAATTCTGACATACCAAATCAGGTTTAAAATCAAACTCGTCGGGCCACATATATGGACCATAATTCGAAATTATCTGATTAGGTGCTGCGGGAAAAGTAAGATAAGTTATTAGATTTCATTGGTCGGGGCGAGAGGATTCGAACCTCCGACCCCCACAACCCCATTGTGGTGCGCTACCAGGCTGCGCCACGCCCCGACCGGAATGCGAAGGATACAGCAATGGGGGCGGATTGAGAAGATACGGAGTTGGGTTTGGGCTATGGATTCCCGTTTGCACGTGGAATGACGTTGCGCACGGAATGGGAACAATGGATTCCCGTTTTCACGGGAATGACGTTGGGCACGGAGTGGAAACAATAGATTCCCGTCTTCACGGGAATGACAGTCGCAAGGATGCTAGCTTGAACGCAGGATGCGCAGGATATCTTCGAGCTCGGTTCTGAGCTGGCGAATCAGCTGCTGGGATTGCAGGTTGTCATCGCGCGCAGAGTCGCCTGCCAGATGCTGCCTGGCACCGCCGATGGTGTAGCCCTCTTGATAAAGCAGGCTGCGTATCTGGCGGATCAGAATCACATCGTGCCGCTGATAGTAACGACGGTTACCGCGACGTTTCACGGGCTTGAGATCAGGAAATTCCTGCTCCCAGTACCTGAGCACATGCGGTTTTACCTCGCACAAGTCGCTTACTTCACCGATGGTGAAGTAACGCTTGTTAGGTATTACCGGCAATTCGTTATTGTTGCTGGTTTCCAGCATAAGCTTCAACGCGCGATTTCAGTTTTTGACCAGGACGAAACGTTACCACCCGGCGTGCAGAAATAGGAATTTCTTCACCGGTTTTCGGGTTTCGACCAGGTCTTTCGTTTTTGTTTCGGAGGATAAAGTTCCCAAAGCCGGACAGCTTGACATCCTGTCCCAGTTCAAGAGCCATCCTTACTTCTTCAAAAAACTGCTCGACAAACTCTTTGGCTTCACGCTTGTTGAGCCCAAGTTCATCAAATAGCATTTCAGCCATCGCTGCTTTTGTCAGAGCCATTACCCTACGCCCTCAATCTTACTCCCAGATCCTGATCCAACCCGCGTATGACCACGGCAACTGCATCATCGACCTCAGCTTCCTCTAGGGTGCGCGAAAAGTCCTGTAAAATCAAGCCTAAAGCCACACTTTTCATGCCTTTGTCTATGTTTTCGCCACTATACACATCAAAAGTAACGATTTTCTGCAACCACTTCGGCGCATGTTTGACAAGACAATCTTCCAGAGCCCTGTGTGTTGTTTGTTGCGGCATCAGCAAAGACAAGTCGCGCCGTACTGATGGATAGCGTGATATCTCCTGATACGCCGGAACCATTCGGTTCATCAACGCGTCAAGACGTATCTCAAACAACAAACTATTTTGCGACAAATCGAGTGAATTCTGAAGTTTAGGGTGCAATTCTCCATACCAGCCAACGTTTTCATCACAACAAACGATATCGGCAGAGCGGCCGGGGTGTAAAAACGGCTGTGTTCCGGGTACAAATTCAAACTGGTTGGCATTTGCCAGCCCCAATAAGACCTCAAGGTCACCCTTCAGGTCGAAGAGGTCGGCCATCTCGCTGGAATCAGCCCAGTTTTCGTTGTACCGGCGCCCGGTTATCAGGCCACCGATAACACTTTCCTGAATTAATTCAGATTTTTGCGGCACAAACCTCAAACCTGCTTCAAATATCCGGAGGTCGTTGTTTTGCCGGCTGGTATTTTTTTGCATCACCGATAACAAACCAGGCACCAAAGAACAGCGCATGGCTGCCAGATCACTTGAGATCGGGTTGGCCAGTAGCAGTGCATCGACCTCCGGATGCAGGGCTTGTTGCACCGTGTCGTCGACAAAACTGAACGTCACCACTTCCCTGAAGCCACGATGCACCAGCGCATTCTTTAAAGCGGAAACCGTCACCACGGATTCGCTGGCAGGCTTGAATCCAGGCTGATAGGCATTCAAGGTTCGGGGTATGCGATCAAATCCGTGCACACGAGCCAGCTCTTCTATGTAATCTTCTTCAATACGCAGGTCATATCGATAGGTGGGTGGGGTGACTTCCCAACCTTGCGCATCGGATGATACTTCTACACCCAAACGGGTGAGTATTGATTCCACCTGTTCGTCAGCAATCTCGATTCCCAACACGCGCTCGATGCGCTCGCGGCGCAGGATCAGTGGTTCGCCCAAAGGCATCCGGTCCTCATCAATCCAAACACTGACCGGGCCGCCTTTGCCGCCCGCGATGTTGATAAGCAGACTGGTTGCATACTCCAGCGCCTCAATCTGCAAACCCGGATCCACACCACGCTCAAAGCGGTGCGCCGAGTCTGTGTGGGCATCGTAGCGACGCGGTTTACCAATAATATCCTGTGGCAGAAACAGCGCGCTTTCCAGGAAAACGGTGCGGGTCGAGGCATCAACCCCAGTCGAATCGCCACCCATAATACCGGCAACACCGATCGCCCCACGGTCATCAGCGATAACAGTAGTGTCACTTTCCAGAGAAAGATCACGACCGTCGAGCAGCTTTACTTTTTCACCTTCGGTGGCCCGCCTCACCGATATAGAACCCTGCACCTTGTCGACATCGAAAGCATGCATGGGTTGACCGAGTTCGAGCATCACATAGTTGGTCACATCAACGGCTGCATTGATTGAACGCACCCCGCCCCTGCGTAAACGCTCTACCATCCATAGAGGCGTCGGTGCCTTACTATCAACATCATGAATCAGGCGGCCTGTGTAGTGAACGCAGGCACAATCTTCGGAAACCGTAAAATGCTGGGTGTCCTGATGTTCGGCTGGCACACTGGTTATTTCATGCAGCTCCAGGTCACGGTCGTTGCGTGCACAAACATCACGCGCCACACCTCTGATGGACAAACAATCCCCGCGGTTCGGAGTCAGTTCCACCTCGATAACGTTATCGTTCAGATCAAGTAGCTCCGACAGATCCATCCCGGTTTCAGGCTCACCGGATAATTCCATCAATCCATCAGAATCGTCCGATAACTCGAGCTCTGATGCCGAGCACAACATGCCTTCGGACTGCACTCCGCGAAGCTTGCTCTTTTTGATTTTGTGCCCACCCGGTAACCTGGCACCAATCATCGCAAAGGGTACATGTATGCCCGGCCGCGCATTGGGAGCACCACAGACCACGGAGAACTGCCCTTCACTGCCAGCATCAACCGCACAGACTCTTAACTTGTCAGCATCCGGGTGCGGCTGTACATCGGTTATCGCACCCACCACCACTTTGCTAAAACCCGGCGCTACCGATTCAACCTCGTCAACCTCCAGCCCCATCAGGGTCAGCTGCTCGGCCAACTCTTCGGTACTGATAGCCGGGTTAACCCACTCACGTAACCATTGTTCGCTGAATTTCATATGCTAATCCCCCTGGCTCAAGCAAACTGTTCGAGAAAACGCATATCGTTTTCAAAGAACTGCCGGAGATCGGACACGCCATACCGCAACATTGCCAACCGCTCCACACCAAGCCCGAAGGCATAACCGGTATAGCGTTCGGTATCGATGCCGACAGCTTCAAATACCGATGGATGCACCATACCCGCTCCAAGCACCTCCAGCCATTTGCCGGAACCAATACGGATGTCGACCTCGGTCGAGGGTTCGGTAAACGGGAAATAGGATGGTCGAAACCGGATTGCACAATCGTCCTGATCAAAAAACATTTTCAAAAAACCTTCAAGATGCCCCATCAGATCGGAGAAGCGGATATTTTCATCCACCAATAATCCTTCTACCTGATGAAACATCGGGGTGTGGGTCATGTCCGAATCACACCGGTAAACACGCCCCGGCGCGATAATACGATGTGGTGGAGAGTGTTGCTCCATGTGGCGGATTTGTACCGATGAGGTGTGCGTACGCAACAGACGGCCTGCATCGAAATAGAACGTGTCATGCATAGCCCGCGCGGGATGATGCGCCGGGATATTGAGCGCTTCGAAATTGTAGTAATCGGATTCAACTTCCGGCCCTTCGGCAACGGTAAATCCAAGCTGCCCGAAGAGTCCCGCTATGCGATCGATAGTTTTGGTAATCGGGTGCAGACCACCGCTGGCAACCCCCCGTCCAGGCAACGAAATATCCTCGATTTGCACATTGAGCAATTGATCTAGCTGACTGCTCTGCAGCTCGGTCTTGCGTTGATCAAGCTGTGCCTGAATGGTTTGTTTGGCCGCATTGATCGCTTGCCCCGCTTGCGGCTTCTGATCAGCCGGCAGCTTTCCAATCGCTTTGAGTTCCGCCGTCAGCCGACCTTTCTTGCCCAGCATATCGACGCGAACAGCGTCCAGCGAGTTTAGGTCAGCGGCGCTTTCAATAGCGCTGGCTGCATCATTGAGTAAGCCTGAAAGATCGATTGACACGATATCCCCGTTTTTTGGCATCTGTTAAACGCAAAAAGGGGAAAGGCCAAGCCTTTCCCCATTCGATTCTGACTAACTTCTTGAACAGACCTTTAAATGGCGGGTAAGTACCCTACCCATAGGTCGTGAGTCAGTATTACAGGCTGGCCTTGGCTTTGTCGACAATTGAACCAAATGCATCAGCATCGGCAATAGCGATATCCGCCAGCATCTTGCGATCAATATCAATATTGGCTTTTTTCAGGCCCTGCATCAGTCGGCTGTAGCTGATGCCGCGTTCGCGGGCTGCAGCGTTGATACGAGCGATCCACAGACGCCTGAACATACGCTTCTTGGCCTTTCGGTCACGATACGCATATTGACCAGCTTTGGTGACTGCCTGTTTGGCAACGCGAAAGACACGACTGCGTGCACCGCGATAACCTTTGGCTTTCTTAAGTACTTTTTTGTGATTGGCGCGAGCGGTAACGCCTCTTTTTACTCGTGGCATCTGAGGTCTCCTAGCGGTTATTCGGCAGCATGCGTTTGATCAACACAACATCTGAATCGTGCACCATCGATGCACCTCGCAGATGGCGTTTACGCTTGGAGCTTTTTTTGGTCAGGATGTGACGAAGATGTGAGCTCTTTCTTTTGTACCCACCGGAACCTGTGCGCTTGAAGCGTTTAGCCGCTCCACTGACGCTCTTTTGCTTATTGGACACTGTTTTCTCCCGGCACCTGGAGTGCCTGTTAAGATTTTCCGGTGACGTCGTAGTGTCTGTACGTCAGCGCGGATAACAACGGGAACCTGATAACGACTCCCGATCTAAATACAATCGTTCTCTAATTCAATGCTAACGACGAACGTTAGCTAGTGGTGAAACCTGCCGTGCTAGCTATCTGCCTGCCCGGCTTGTCGCGCTGCAGCTTGAGCCAGTACCTGCGCTTCTGCGGCTTTAACCGCGTCTTCATCTGTCATAGTGCTAGATGATTTAGACGCCCCAGCTGCCGGCTTGCTGGATTGACTGGTATTTTTAGCTGCGGGTTTACTACCACTTTTAGCTGGTGCCGCCTTGGTGCCGTGTTTATGCGGCGCCATGACCATCACCATTTGTCTGCCTTCAAGCTTCGGAAACTGTTCAACCGTTGCCAATTCAGACAGATCTTGCTCAACCCTTTTCAAGAGCTTGGCACCGAGTTCCCGATGTGCCATTTCACGACCACGAAATCGCAGTGTGATTTTGGTTTTATCCCCGTTCTCAAGAAACTTGATCAGGTTGCGGAGCTTGACTTGATAATCTCCGTCTTCAGTGCCCGGTCGAAACTTGATCTCTTTTATCTGGACCTGCTTCTGTTTCTTTTTGGCCGAGTGCTGCTTTTTGTTCAGTTCAAATTTAAACCGGCCATGATCCATGATCTTGCAAACCGGCGGTTCGGCATTGGGCGATATTTCGACCAGATCCAGGGACGCAGCCCTTGCTCTGGCGAGCCCTTCATCGAAGGTCACTATGCCCACTTGGTTGCCATCGGCATCAATGAGCCGCAACTCAGAGACATCGATTTCTTCGTTTTTTCGGTTTATCTTTTGTGCAGAAATGCGCTTATTCCCCCAACGTCGATTGGCCGCGTGTCGCGACCTCCAGGTGAAGTCCCTGCGCTATGTCATCTATAGATATAGTACCCAGGTCCTTCCCGCCTCTCGTTCTAACAGATAGTTCACCGGCTTCAACTTCCCTGTCGCCCGCCACCAGGATATAGGGCACACGCTTTAACGTCCAATCGCGTATCTTAAAGCCGATTTTTTCGTTTCTCAAGTCAGATTCGACTCTTAATCCTTTATTTTGCAAGGTTTTGGTGCAATTTTCGACGAAATCAGTTTGTTTGTCGGTAATGTTCACTACAACCGCGTTTAGCGGCGACAACCAGGTCGGCAGCTTACCTTCGTAATTTTCCACCAAAATGCCGATAAATCGCTCGAAAGAGCCCAAAGTGGCCCGATGTAACATCACCGGCACCTGCTTTTCACCCGATTCATCGATATAGCTGGCATCGAGCCTGCCGGGCATCGAGAAATCCACTTGTAACGTGCCGCATTGCCAGACCCGGCCAATGCAGTCCTTCAAACTAAATTCAATTTTCGGTCCATAGAAGGCCCCTTCGCCGGGCAGTTCTTCCCAGGGCAGATTTTTCGCATCCAGGGCGTCAGCCAGCGCTTTCTCGGACTTGTCCCAGCTTTCATCGCTGCCCACTCGCTCTGCAGGTCGGGTAGACAGCCGATAGATGACATCTGTAAAGCCAAAGTCTTTATAAACAGAATGCAGAAAATCGATAAATTCGGCACTCTCCTGCTGAATTTGGGACTCGGTACAAAAGATATGACCGTCATCTTGCACAAACCCTCGGACCCGCATGATGCCGTGCAAGGAACCCGAAAGCTCGTTGCGGTGACACGAGCCGAATTCAGCCAGACGCAGAGGTAGATCACGGTAGCTTTTTAACCCCTGATTGAACACCTGTACGTGGCAGGGGCAGTTCATCGGTTTTATCGCATACGAGCGATCATCGGTTTGCACGCTAAACATGCCATCGCCAAATTTGTCAGCATGGCCAGATTTTTCCCATAGGGAGTAATCCACGACCTGCGGTGTTCTGATTTCCTGATAGCCCGCTTCCTGCTGACGCAGGCGCATGTATTGCTCAATGCTCTGATAAATAGCCCAACCACGGGGGTGCCAGAACACCATGCCCGGGGCTTCTTCCTGCAAATGGAACAGATCAAGCTGCTTGCCGATTTTGCGATGGTCCCGCTTCTCGGCTTCTTCCAGATTGTGCAGATACTGCTTGAGTTCTTTTTTATCGAAAAACGCGGTGCCGTAGATCCGCTGCAACATGGCATTGTTGGAATCTCCCCGCCAATAAGCGCCAGCCACCTTCATGAGTTTGAAGGTTTTCAAAACGCCAGTGCTCGGCACATGCGGGCCACGACAAAGATCGATAAAGTCTCCTTGCTGATAAAGAGACAAGTCTTCATTCTGCGGAATGTCAGTGATGATCTCTGCCTTGTAGTCTTCACCAATGGACTTGAAAAACTTCACTGCCTCATCGCGTGCCATCACCGATCGCTCGAGCGGGATATCCTGTGCTGCCAATTCGGCCATGCGCTTCTCAATGGCCTCCAGATCATCCGGGGTAAAAGCCCGCTCATAGGCAAAGTCGTAGTAAAACCCGTTTTCAATCACCGGCCCGATGGTGACCTGTGCATCCGGATGCAACTGCTTGACTGCTTGTGCCAGTAGATGGGCAGTCGAGTGCCTGACCAGATCGAGCGCTTCATCACTTTTTTTAGTGACAATCGAAACCTCGACATCGGAGGAAATTTGATGAGTCAGATCCACCAGCTTGCCGTCGACAGTGCCTGCCAGGGCGGCTTTGGCCAGACCGGGCCCGATATCGGTGGCAACATCAAGGATGGAAACAGTGCCTTCGAAACTACGTTGACTACCGTCGGGAAGGGTAACTTGGGGCATTCTGTTCTCTCTTTTCAGTGGTGACCCTTACGAGAGGCCACTTGAATATCTACTATTTAAACGTATCGGGAAATCGCGTGATGGCTTTGGATAAGCTACCCGTGAAGTATGGACTAAAACCCTGATTAAAACAGCACAAGAGCAAGTCTTTCAACGCTAAATTCCGGTCAGATAGTTAAATTGCAGTCATCGGGGTCGAAAGGCGTGGTTTAAAACTTGCGTTTCACTAATCTGTTGACGTCTTTGAGGGTATGTCCGAGCGAATGTTTGCCTTTGCTGCCATTGTGCTACTGCTCACTGCAGCGGCATTTTACTGGGGTGCCAACTCAACACGATTTGCAGCAGCCGCTGCAGGGCTTGCCGGGCTGTGCGTGCTGGCCATTCTGCTACTTCCACAACAAAACGACAGCCAGCCATCTTATCTGCCCATTTTAGCCATTTACTTGTTCGTCGGCGTCTTGCTGGCTGCGATCTGCGCGTATGTATTTGTCACTCTTTTCAACTCCATAACCGGAAAGGCCAGCCCTGCCAGGGTGGTACAGCACCACAAGAATAGCTGGCAAACCTACCAGCGCGACAACAGCGAACTCCCACCGCTGATCGAACCTGCAAAACTTGCCACATGCGAGCGCTGCAATAGGCAATATCCACTGATTGAAGCCCACTGCCCACACTGCGAGGGCCAGAGTTCATGGAAGGTAAAGAGCGAAGTCAGCCGCAACGACAGTGAAATCAGCGAGCTGGGGCGGTTGATGTCGATTGGTGTGGGCGTCCTGATTCTGATGATGGTGATTGCAGCTGTTCTCGGCTAAAAACTCCAGAACGAATGATACAGACACAGCACAATGCCGGCAGCATCAGTTTGACGGTGGATTGTCAGTCGAGAGCGGTTTTTCTAGAAGGAAGCTCAGGCCAAATCGCTGTAGCTTGTTGAAATACCAAAGAAATCTGGTAGGCGCGAGTGGATTCGAACCACCGACCCCCACCATGTCAAGGTGATGCTCTAACCAACTGAGCTACGCGCCTAGGATCAGGGCCAAGTTTAGGCATCCAAGTGGCTGCGGTCAACATGCAGTCGCAATTTACCTTCCGCCAGTCGTTTGACTGAGTCGTTTGACTGGCATGTAGCCACTCGCCTTTTCTACTGGGCCCGGCCATACCTTTCGGTGAACACAACTCTGACCAGTCTGCCTGCATTGGCCTGAATCTCGCAATAGAGTCTTAAAACAAGAAAAAACAAGGAGACTGCCGTGCAACATCTGCCAGATCCGATGTCCCCACCCAATCTGGACCCTAATCAAGCAAGAGTACTCGGCTGTCTGCTGGAGAAGCAGGTAGCATCTTCGAACAACTACCCAATGACAGTCACCAAACTGCTGGCTGCGTGCAACCAGAAAATCCGGCGAGCACCCCTGATGCAGCTCGACAAGGAACAAGTGCAGCGTGCTTTGGCAGAGCTGCAGCTTCTGAACCTGGTTGAGGCTGACCTGTCGGGGCGCGTGGTTCGCTTCAGGCATCATCTTGTTGACAAGTTATCCAATGACTCGCGCCTGTCAGCCATACTCGCAGTTCTGCTCCTTCAAGGCCCGTTGAGCCCGGCACAAATCAGAAACTCAGCGCGTACATTGCATCAGTTCGAGACGATCGAAGAGATCGAATCCTTGCTGGCTGACTGCGACCTGTTTTCCAAAGCCGGACGCAGACCGAAGCAACGAGGTGATCGCTATCGACACACACTCAAAGCGATAGATGGGTCAGGCAACCTTGGTAGCCAACCTCTCGCTGCATCAACACCGACATCACTCGCGACTGCCAAGCCTACTGCTGCATTTCGACTCGAAGGGAAAACAGACACCAGGGAATCGATGTCTACCGTGGTCGACGAGCTGAAGCAGCTTCAAATGCTGCTCGCACCAACCTCCATTGGTACCGAAAACACAGCAATCCCTCCGCAAAACAAATCCACTCGCAATAAACCCTGACCCTGCGGAGTACAGCCCGGGCTGCGGTTATTTGGCAAACCGGGTGGCGATTGGGGCCTATTCGGGGCCTGGATTCGGTTAAACTGTGTCGCTTCACAGGCAGAAACCGAAAACCCATGCCCGCCATCGTGCTTTGCACTCTTAATGCGCGCTACATCCACTCCTCTCTCGGCCTTCGCTATATCAAGGCCAATATGGGCGCGCTCGCCGGCGACACACAGATCATCGAGTACACGCTGGATAGTCGTGCTGAAGATATAGTTGAAAACCTGCTCGAACTCGAGCCACAAATCATCGGGTTTGGTGTTTATATCTGGAACGCAGTGGAAACACTGGCAGTTGTCCGGTTACTGAAACAGCTGCAACCTTCGCTGATCATCTCCTTGGGTGGCCCGGAAGTCAGCTTCGAAATGGATCGTCAGCAAATTTGTGAACTGGCCGACTACGTGTTGCCCGGTCAATCAGAACTCACTTTCGCCGAGCTCTGCGTGGATTTGCTTGCCGGCAATTCGCCGGTCAACAAAATCCAGAGCTCACTGCCACTGTCTCTGGAAAAGCTCACCCTGCCCTACGCCGAGTACACAGATGAAGATATCGCACATCGCGTGATTTACGTTGAGGCATCGCGGGGCTGCCCGTTCAAGTGCGAGTTTTGCCTTTCTTCGCTGGATAAAACAGCTACCCCTTTTCCACTTGATCAATTTCTTCAGGAACTGCAATCACTAATCGATCGTGGTGCTCGTCAGTTCAAATTTGTCGATCGAACCTTCAATCTGAAAGTGGAATCCTGCTGCAGGATCCTGGATTTTTTTCTGGCAAATTTGCACGACGATCTTTTTCTGCACTTTGAGCTGATCCCTGACCGGCTCCCGACTCGGTTGCGCGAGAAGTTGCCTCAGTTTCCTGCCGGCATGTTGCAGTTTGAAATCGGCATACAATCGTTTGATCCGGAGGTGCAGGCTTTGGTTAGCCGTCGCCAGAATATGCAGAAAACCTGTGACAACCTGCGTTGGCTCAGGGCAAACACGAGTGCCCACATTCATGCAGACCTGATATTTGGATTGCCGGGTGAAACCTTGCAAAGTTTTGGTGAAGGATTTGATCAATTGTGCGAGCTGGACCCGCAGGAGATACAGGTCGGCTTGCTCAAACGCCTCCGAGGTACACCGATAGACAGACACACTGAACCGTTTTCCATGGTGTACCAGCAACATCCACCGTATCGTGTGATGCGAACCAGCACTGTCGATTTCGTCACCATGCAACGCATGGCTCGATTTGCCCGCTATTGGGACCTGATTGCCAACTCCGGGCGATTCGTAAATAGTCTCCCGCTGATGCTCGGTGCCAGACCCTTTGATTATTTTCTGGCCCTGTCGGATTGGTTGTATGCAGAGACAGGGCAAACCCATCGAATCTCGTTGCAGCGGCTGTTCAAACTGATTCATCGCGGAGCGCCGCTCGCCAACCCGGCCTTGCTTGATACAGAGAGCATCGAAGCGGAACGCAATTTTGAAGACAGCCTGCTTGCAGACTTCAGCACATCAGGCCTCAAGGGACGAGCACCGTTTGCGCAGGTTGCCGACCAGCAAAAATGCCCCCCTACGAAAACGACATCACAACACGAGCTTCTCGCCAAGGCAGGTTCAAGCAGTGCCGCGACCAGGCAGCGCCGTCATCTGACTCACTGACACTTGTTTTACTCCTGCGTTTCCGGTTCGAGTTATTGCCCATCCGGGGTTTGTATGGTCAGCTGCGTAGCAAGTGGTACGGATGATATAATCAGCGTCCGGAGCGGGGCTGCCCAAATGCTCAATGATCGGCCCGCAACCAGATCTCGTCTCACCAACATCCAACACACAACAACGTTATGGACCTGACCGAACTTACCGCCATCAGCTCGATTGACGGCCGCTACGGTGCCCGTACCAAGGTGCTTAGAGAGATATTCAGCGAATACGGATTGATTTACTACCGCACCCTGGTCGAGGTTGAGTGGCTAAAAGCGCTGGCGCAACATCCCGGGATTGCTGAAGTACCTGAATTCGACGATACCAGCCTTGCTCTGCTGGACGGATTGATCAGCAACTTTTCGATCAACGATGCAATCGCGGTAAAAGACATTGAGCGCACTACCAACCACGATGTAAAGGCGGTAGAGTACTTTCTGAAAGACAAGACGGCAGACAATACGTCTATCAACAAGGTCTCTGAATTTTTCCACTTTGCCTGTACCTCCGAAGATATCAACAATCTCGCCTATGCACTGATGCTGAAACGCTTTCGTGAAGAATTCCAGCTACCGCAACTGCAGAACCTGGTCGATACTCTGTCATCGATGGCATCACAATACGCGCCCAGCCCGATGCTGAGCCGCACCCACGGACAAACTGCCTCCCCTACCACGGTAGGAAAAGAACTGGCGAATATTGTTGCTCGACTGCAACGACAGATCGATTGCATAAACCAGGTACCGATGCTTGGAAAAATCAATGGTGCGGTTGGCAACTACAACGCACATGTGGTTGCCTATCCCGAAGTTGACTGGGAAAGCTTCGCAGAAAACTTCGTCACCTCTCTGGGCCTGACCTTCAATTCACACACCATTCAGATCGAACCACATGACTATATGGCAGAATTGTTTGATGCCAGCAGGCGTTGCAATACGATCTTGCTGGATAGCTGTCGGGATTTCTGGGGTTACATATCACTGGGTTACTTCAAACAGAAAAAGGTGGCCGGCGAAGTCGGCTCATCGACCATGCCGCACAAGGTAAACCCGATCGACTTTGAAAATGCCGAGGGTAACTACGGCATTGCCAATGCATTGTTGGGGCATCTTGGGGAAAAATTGCCGGTGTCCCGCTGGCAACGCGACTTGACGGATTCCACGGTTCTACGCACCGTCGGTGTCGGATTCGCTCACTCTCATATCGCTCACTTGTCCCTACTCAAGGGTTTGGGCAAATTGGAATTGAACGAGCAGGTGCTTGCGGCTGATCTTGATAACTCGTGGGAGGTGCTGGCAGAACCCATACAAACCGTGATGCGGCGCTACGGGATTGAAAACCCCTATGAAAAACTCAAGGAGCTCACTCGTGGTCAGACCATCGACAGTGCCGCCATTCGTGAATTTGTTACCAGCCTCGAGATTCCCGGGCCAGACAAACAACGGCTACTTGAACTGTCACCCGGCAGCTACACCGGGCTTGCCAGCAAATTGGCATGCAAGCTACCCGGCAGTGATCAAAGTTAACAACACCAGAGGTTAGACATACCGAGGGTTAAACAATGCAGACGCAACTTAACTGGCCGACCAACCTCGACGACAAAGAGTTTGTAAAACACTACTGGCAGGTTAGATCACTGTTACTGCGGGGTGCCATGGCACCTTTTGAAAATCCGCTCAGCCCTGACGAGCTCGGTGGGCTTGCCACCGATGAAGATATCCCGTCTCGCCTCATACTTAAAGAAAACGATCAGGCCTGGCACTTGAGGCATGGCCCTTTCACCGAGTCTGAACTGAGTGAGCTACCCGCGGAAAACTGGTCTTTGCTGGTATCTGATGTTGAGAAACATTTACCCGACTTCAGAGAAATTCTAAAAGCCTTCAGCTTTATCCCCGGCTGGAGGATAGATGATCTGATGATCAGCTACGCGCCTGCAGGTGCATCGGTGGGAGCTCACATTGATAACTACGATGTATTCCTGTTGCAGGCAGCCGGACACCGCGAGTGGTCAATCAATGAAAACCCCGAAGCCGATCGACAGTATTTACCCGATCAGGATATTCGAATTCTCGCCAACTTCGAAGCCGATCAAACCTTTGTTCTGGAGCCTGGTGATATTTTGTATTTACCTCCAGGGGTACCACACCATGGCGTGTCGCTTGACAATGACTGTATGACTTGGTCCATAGGTTTCAGAGCACCCTCTCACCGAGATGTGATTACCCGATTCGCAGAACTTCTGGCAGCCGATATTCCGGAACAAGCCTTCTATTCAGACCCGGCATTTGATGAACAGGAGCACCCTGGTGAGATCAATGCCCAGGCAGTCCGGCGAATGCGAGAAGTCTGGAATACTTATGTGCATGCCGATGAGCATACGTTCGCACGTCTGGCCGGACTACTGGTGACCGGATGGGAACCCGGGCAGGAATCGGCCGATCCATCAGAGGTAGCAGAATCGTCGACACTCGCAGAAAAAACCGAGGACAAGCTGCGCCAACACCCCGAATGGGAGCGCAGCAGCCACAGTAAATTTGCCTTTATCAATCACAATGAACTCACCACACTGTTTGTCGATGGTGAAGCCATGACCTGCGAACTCGAAATCGCCCACTTGCTTACAGATAAACATCAATTCAGTAATACTGAATTGTTGCAACAACTCAGCAAGGTCGAAAACAGGGAATTAGTGCAGCGTTTGATCGCGGACGAAAAGCTGCGAGCTGTTCTTGATCCGGCGTGAGAGAAATCAACACTGTGGAAACGCTTGAGCAGCCGCTGCAACCTACCGAACGCCAGTTCAAAATGAGAAATACGAGCGAAGAGTGATGAATGACAATCGAAGCAGACTGACCAAAGCAGCTCAAGAAATTGTGCAAAGAAACGGATTCAAAGGGCTCAGCTTTCGTACTCTGGCGAATGAGATCGGGATAAAATCATCCAGCGTTCACTACCACTTCCCGGAAAAATCGGATCTCGCTCAGGAGCTGATCGAACAGTACAGCGAACATCTTGCACTTGAGCTGGATGAAATAGCAGCGAAACCCATAAGCCTTAAGCGCAAGATCAGTTCTTTTATCAAAATTTTCGAAATGGTGGCAAAAGCCGACAACCTTTGTTTGTGCGGAATGATGGCGGCTGAAGTTGGAGAACTCAATCAGAGTAATCAACAATATCTGCGCGACTTTTTTCTGATGTTGGAACGCTGGATAGTTGTGCAGATTGAAGCGCAGCCAGATGAACTAAAAACACAGATGGCTCCATCGCAACTGGCCAAGACAATGCTTTCCGGTCTCGAGGGTGCCTTGCTGGTTGACCGGGTCGTCGGTAACCACCAAAGGTTAAATGCTCAAAAAGAGTTGTATCTGGCCTTGTTCAAATGACTGGCTTTGCTCCAAAAAGCTGACCACCAGCCCCCGAAGGACCGACGTGGACTACCTTCACAAAAAATTGCGAATATTGCACGAAAGATCAAAATGTCGACGATCTGTTGAACTCTTTTGCCACTTGCCTATCTACTGATAGGTAACTATACTTGGTACTCCAGGTCGATACCATCGGAAGCTGCATGGATTTGAGCATGGGTATTTACGACTGGAAACTTGTCAACGACTTGCGCAAATACGGAGATACGTTTTGGATTTAAACGCTGATTTTACAAAAAGAGTCGTACTACACAGTGCGGATATCCCGTGGGAAGACTCTCCAATGCCTGGCGTTACCAGAAGACGCCTTGATCGTGTAGATACCGATGACGAACGTGTCACCACGATTGTCAGATATGCTCCCGGCAGTAAATTCTCTTCTCATGTACACACGGGAGGCGAAGAGTTTATCGTGCTGGATGGGGTGTTTCAGGATGATTACGGTGATTGGCCAGTCGGCAGCTATATCCGAAACCCTCCACAATCAAAACATACTCCCGGCTCGGACGACGGGTGCACTATTTTCGTCAAATTGTGGCAGTTTCAACCGGATGATCGCACTTTCGTGCACGCTAATCTGGACAAGTTGGGTGCTATCCCGGATCGAGATCGCGAAGGGGCCAATGTTTCCCCACTTTACAAAGATCAATACGAAGACGTTCGACTGGAGCGCTGGGATGCCGGCAGTTCCATAGAGGTTGATGCCACAGGTGGAGCTGAACTCTTCGTTCTGGACGGAACATTGACCGAAAGTGGAGAAACACTAAGCAAACATTCCTGGCTCCGATCACCTGTTAATACGACTCTTGCCGCCCGTGTGGGTGCTGAGGGCGCAGTGGTCTGGATCAAGACAGGTCATTTGAAGGGGCTGTAAAAGATAGTCGTGTCACAGTCGGCATCATAGCCGAACTGGTCACGGCCCCATCTTAAAATCAACCAAGTCACCAAGAGGATGATCGTTACTTGTCCTTTTGCTCAAAAAATCTATCTATCGATAGATATTGAATTTTGAATTGAGCCAATAAGTGCGTTATCAAACGACTGAGTTGGCTTTTGCACCAACCGTTAAATTAACTCAACAAAGGAAATATCATGATCGGATACGCAACAATTGGAACCCGAAATCTCGACAAGGCCGTAGCATTCTATGACTCATTATTGGCACTGGTGGATGGCAAGCAAATGATGTCACTGGATCGAATAAAATTCTATGGGACTGAGGCCGGTGGTGCCATGCTTGCCATTTGTACACCAGCTGATGGTGGCGCACAAAGCTGTGGAAACGGCCAAATGGTTGCCATACCCGGTGGCTCGACTGATGGCGCGAAAGAGCTTTATGACAAGGCGATGGAATTGGGAGCTAGCGATGAAGGCGCACCGGGCCAGCGCGCTGATTTCTTTTACGGGGCTTATGTCAAGGACCCTGATGGCAACAAGTTGTGCTTTTATCACATGACTTAATCTACCTCTGAATAAATCCATCCTGGATTTTTCAGAGTCGGAAATTGAAAAGCGTGGTTTACAATTTCCTCCAAATAGAGTGAAAACACACTCTATTTGTTGGCACATCCTTGTGCCAAATATCTACCTCTGAATAAATCCATCCTGGATTTTTCAGAGTCGGAACATGCATTAACACCAGCCGTGCAGCAATGCACGGCTGGTGTTCAAACCACTAGAATTCCAGGCGATATCCAACTTGAGGCGATTGTGTGTCACGCAATGCTAATGCCACTATTGATAAGCAGCCCAGATCGATCCGGCAACAAACGATCCACTGAGGGCAAGAAACACATAAGCCAGAAACACTCGTGGCTTTACCAGTGCCCAAACCGCTATTGCAGCCGGGATACAGGTAACACTTCCCGCCAATACAAACGACATCGCGGCACCCTGGCTCATACCCTGCTCCAACATACCGCTGACCAGTGGCACCGCAGCATACCCGTTCAGATAGGCCGGCCCACCCAGCAGGGTGCCCAGTGCTATTGGCTGAAATCCGCTTCCACCTAATGCAGCACTTATCCATTGCGCCGGTACATAGCGAATCATCAGTGCTTCAAGCAAATAGGCAAGAGCCATCCACTTGAGAAGAAACAGGCCGTTGCTGGCGATAGTGGTATAAAACAATGCCAGCCTGTCAGGTACTCTCCAGAATTTCCAGATCACTTGCCCCTCAAACGGACTGGTGCCAGCAGGCCCACAGCAAGCTCCGCATCCCGACTGCAGCTTTTCACGCAACGGTTGTGCGAAATAAGCTGTTCTTGCCAGCAACAGGGTGACAAATCCTCCAAACAAACCGAAAGCCACGGCAGCCATTGTTTTAGCGATGGCAAAGTCCAGCCCGAGCGCACTGGCAGTAATCACAAACATCGGAGGGTCCATAATCGGTGATGACAACCAGAACGCCATAACTGCGGAGAGTGGTGTACCCATGGCCAGTAAAGCGGCGATAAACGGGATCACTTCACACGAACAAAAAGGCGCCAACCCACCCACCAAAGCCGCCAGGAAGATCATGCGAGTTTCACGACCCTGGAACGCCTTGGCAACAGTGGCTTCAGCGCCAGAAGCACGTAGAAAACCGATCAGCAAGACGGCAATAATAATAAAGATCGCAGTGTGCGAGAGATTTCGAAAAATCGACGAAACAATACCGGGCCAGTCAGATGGTACAGCTATGGCCATAACCAATAACACTGCGCCGAACAAAACCCAAACTCGATCCAATCGATTCAGCGCTGATTTGAGATGTGGCCACAACAAGGAGCCGGTCAAGTTCAGGCTCGTCATTGGTTCATCTCCTCGGCGTCGGCACAGCAGTGTTGCAATAGATAATGGGAAAGGCCTCCAACCATTTCATAAGCAACAGCCGCACAGACAATTGATCTTCCTTGTTTGGTTTGATCGCACAAGCCAGCTGCGTGCAATATTTTTAAATGATGGGTCAGCGTCGATCCGGTGACGCCGGACCTTTCTCCGAGAGTTCCCATGGACAGTCCGGTCGGTCCGGCTCGTACCAGAGCGCTCAAGATTTCCAGTCGCTGCTCGGAGCCCAGCGCAGAAAAAGCGGTGGCAGCCTCAGTCACGTTGAGGGATTTGGCTGTTGAGTGTGGCTTTGATTTTATTTCCATATTTCTATTTTTATAGAAATATGGAAATAAAACAAGGGCAATAGAAAAAAGCCCAACGAAAAAGCCACTATCTGCCCTCTTTTAAAGCAAAAAAAGGTGACACCCGTCACATTTTTTGCAGCTGTTTAATTTCACGAGGAATTGGCCGATAACCTGCTACCCCTCGTATCATTTGTAAAAAAGGCTGCACACGGACAGTGATCTCTGTTGGCAACAACGTCATTGCGGTAGTCACTGAAGGCTACACCGACTACCAGAAATATTTAATCGACTTGATTGCAGCACGCTGTGCCCAATTGGGATACGGATGCCTTTGCCTGACTGGCGACGATCTCAGTCCTGCAAGCGACAAGACCAATGCCAAGTCGGTTTCCAATTCCATCTACCGTTTGTCCACCCACCAGAACATCGTCGGAACAATCATTCTTGCCGGCACGGTCGCTGGAAAAGTATCCGGGCAGGAGGTTGTCGACTTTATCGATACCTTTCCTGCTCCCAAAGTCTGCTTCGGTCTTGAAGTCCCAAACGTACCCAGCGTAATTGTTGATGATGCCCCGGCGATGTGGAAACTGATGAATCATCTGACCGAAGACCCCGCTGTACAGAACTTTGTGTTTGTTCGGGGGTTGCTAAATGACCCTTATTCTCAACAGAGAGAGACCATATTCAGACAGGCTCTTGCCAGTGCCAACCGGACTGTAGACGAATCACTCTTTGTCACTGGTGACTACGATTCAACGATCGCCTATCAAGCAGTCTCAAAGCTGCTGGATCAACGCGGAGATTCAATTGATGCCATTGTCGCTGCAAACGATGCAATGGCACTGGGTACAGCCAGAGCAGCGGCAGCCCACGGCCTGGAAATCCCTCATGACATCACAGTTACCGGTTTCGATGATACAGAGGAAGCCACTCGATTTTCTCCCGCATTGACCACCGTGCGCCAACCGCTCATCGAGATGGTCGACCTGTCAGTGAATTGGCTGCATGATCTGATTGTGTCCAACCATCCCGCTGCCAACCAGCATCAATTCACGCAGAAGGTCAGCTCGGAATTGGTTATACGAGGATCGAGCACAAGCGATCATCGGGGGCCCAATAAACAGACATCATATGCTCCCGGCTCGCTGGCAGATTCAATTACCGAAGCTCTGCAAGCGATGGATCTGCCCTGCCCGTCAGCCAAACAAATGCTTCTGGATCTGGCAGCAAACATCCACAAGGACAACGGTTTGGAATTTTGCAATGTGCTGGCAGAACAGGCGTTTCAGACCTTGAGACCGGCAAGCCTTCACGCCTGGAGCAGCCTGACACACACTCTACACACTCTTTGCATGAACATGCAGACAGAGAACGATGCTTTGGTGCCGACCGAACTGCTGATTTGTGTTGCACAGCTTAAGGAGAAAATTTTATCGCTCAAACTTGAAAGAGAGTTTCAGGTAAGACGGATGCACAAGGCACAAAGCGATCTTCAGCTGCAAATCAGTAGCTGCACCAATACTGCCGATGTGGTCAGCACGGTACATATGTGGTTGGAGAGTGTCCAGCCAAAACGCTTTTTCCTGATAGGGTTTGACTCACCAATGCAACAACCCGGTCCCGCTGCAAGGTTGCTTCATGCCTATCACGACGGCAAGGTGAACAAAATTTCCAGCCAACCCTTCCAGACCCAAAACTTGCTACCTCCTGAATTAGATCAGGAACTCTCGCAAGGGCTTCTGATCCTCACACCCATCGTCGCTGGTGACAGGCTCTTCGGTTATTTCCTGCTTGATCCTGCAGAACTGGAGACAGTGGAACTTCGGGTTACCGCTATGTGTCTCGGGAACGCGATGAGAAATCAATTTTTGATGCAGTCGCTACAGGACAAAAGTGAAAACTTGAGACTCGCCAATGCAGAACTGACGCAACTGGCACGATATGACGCCGTGACGGGGTTGGGTAATCGGTTGAGCTTTCAATGGTCTCTGCAAAAATTATTGGATGAATCACTGAATACGAAAGACAGGGTTTGCTTGTTCTTTATTGATTTGGATGGGTTCAAGGGCATTAACGATCTGCTCGGCCACGCTGCAGGTGATCAGATGTTGTGCCAAGTGGCTTCCAGCCTTAACACTCTGACTTCGAAATACCGTAACGTTGGTATGACCGCTTTTCGCCTGGGTGGGGACGAATTCACCCTTACCCTGCGTCTTTCAGACAATGAGCAACTGGCTGAAGATGTAGGCCAGGAGGTTCTGCATCGGCTGGCAAAACCCATGACACTGAATGATGGAGACCACACTATTTCAGCCAGTGTGGGTTACGCAATTTCATCGAAGGATTGTTGTGATACTGACGTGTTGACACGACAGGCAGATACCGCGATGTACCGGGCAAAGAAAGCAGGCAAGAACAGGCTGGTCAAATATATCGAAGAGCGTCCAAAACACGCCAGAAGCCCAATTGCACTGGTTAAACCAAGTGGCGAAAACCCACCTTCACACGAGACCGATGACGACACTTCGCTTGACTGGCTCGACCCACCCCGCTCCGCTTCCAACGACAGGTAAAAGTAAGCTCTACATCACCGCCAGTATTGTGTAGGCCAGATATGCCAGCAACAACCCGGCGCCGGCGATCCTGCTCATGAGTTTAAGGCGGAGCAAGACGAGAAAGACAGCTGTAAACAATACAACTGCAGCAAACGGCACCAGTCCCAGCGTTATACCCTGTAAGGGCGTCACCAGAGAGCTCATACCCAGCACCAATCCCAAATTCATGATATTGGACCCAATAACGTTGCCAACAGCCAACTCGAACTCACGACGGTAGGCAGCCATCGCAGTGACGACAAGCTCAGGTATACCGGTGCCAACTGCAGTCACTGTCAGCGCTATCACAGCTTCGGAGACACCCAGAATACCCGCCATACCTACTGCCCCTTTGACCAGCAGGTCGGCACCCAGAACCAGAGAAACCAATCCGGCAATCACTTTGAGCGCTGCTGGCAGCATGGACCTCTTTGCTGGAGAATCAGAACCATCGGCGGAGTCGGCCGTTGCAGGGGAAGATCGTTCTCGCCAGAACGACAACGCAATGGTGCCGATTGCAGCAGACAAAAGCAGGCCTCCCTCCAATCTCGATACACTGCCATCAGCCACACACCACACAGCGAAAGCGGTGACTAACATTAAGATGAGTGCATCGACTTTCGGGATATTGGTTTCAGCCGGCATGCGCCTGATCAAAATTGCCAGCCCCCAGGCAAGACCGATATTCACGATGTTGGATCCCAGTACATTACCCGCCACCAGATCTCCGTGATCGGTAAGAGCAGCTCCTATACCGAAGGCCAATTCCGGTGCGCTGGTACCAATACCGACCAATACCAAACCCACAAAAACGCGTGACAATCCAAGCGATGTGGCAACAGCCGTCGCACCGTCAACCAACCAGCGTCCGCCCAGAAAGAGCAGTACAAAACCACCCAGCAGAGTCAGTACAAAGGTGAGAAGTGGATCCATGCGACACTATCCGTAAAATCAGAAAAAGTTGATCGTTATAAAGCTCGCGCAGACAAGGAAGCATGATTGAGTTTGAACCATTGCATGGCAATAACCGATAGCGCATTGCAGATGACTCCACTGTCAAGCAGCTCTATGGCTTCGGGGGCTGATACTTTAACCACGCGGATATCTTCACCTTCTTCCTCAAGACCATAAAGCCCGCCTGCCTGGGACAGATCGAGCAAGCTAGCATAAATAAACACTTGTTCCGTTGAACTGCCGGGACTTGAATAGTACTGACATACCGGTAGAAGTTCTGCCACTTCAAGTCCTGCTTCCTCCCGGGCTTCCCGGCGGACCATTTCATCAGGTGATTCTCCTGGCTCCACCATGCCGGCGATCACTTCAGTCAACCAGGGGTTACCGTTGGCAGCTGAACCCACACGAAACTGCTCCACCAGCACGACCGTATCGGTGGCAGGGTCATAGGGCAACAGTGCAGCTACATTACCGCGTTCAAGCAGCTCCCTGTCGATGGACTCACTCCATCCTCCCTTAAAGAGCGTGTGCTGGAAATGCATGCGGCTCAACTTGTAGAAACCGTCATAGATTTCTTCACGTTGATTTAATTTCCATTCTTTTTTCATGGCAATCAATAATTCCGAATCACTTTAAGCATTGTATGTAGAGCATTGTCTGGCGACACTCGAGCAATAAACCTTTCAAGCCGCTTTCACTGTTATCCGACGCTTGGGGAGCGTCACGTCTCACGAATCAAACGATTTAACGCCAGCTCGGCGCCCGCAACATCATCCGGATGATCAACCCCGTGCGAGGGCACATCAACGGCAATGTCTACATGGATCCGAAACCCGTTTGACAGAGCTCTGAGTTGCTCAAGCTTTTCTTCACTCTCATAGTAGGAAGGTTGCAGAGCCTGAAACTGTCGAAGAAAAGAGACCCTGTAAGCATACATACCAATATGCACATAGGAGCGGGGGAAATCTCCGTCTTCACCTGACGCTGCATCACGCCGGAACGGAATCGGTGCACGACTGAAGTAAAGCGCAAAACCCCGATTGTCGGTAACAACCTTGACCCTGTTCGTATCCAGATATTCCTCTTTTAACTCAATACGACTACAAAGCGTTGCAATATCAGCATCCGGGTTTTGTTCGAGATTCCCGGCCACCTGATTAATGATGGAAGGTGGCGTCGCAGGCTCATCACACTGCAGGCCCACCACCACAGCGTCGTCTTCCCATGAATGTAGCATCGCAACTTCTGATATTCGATCAGTGCCCGATTCATGTTCGGCCGAAGTCGGAAGATAGGGCAGTTTATGTTGATCACAATAGTCGGCAATGCGTTGATCGTCAGTTGCAATGATCGTTTCAGTGGCATTGCTGGCCAGGGCGCGATCATAAGCATGTGCCAACATTGCCTTGCCACATAACGTGACCAGAGGTTTCCCCGGGAATCGGGTGGATGCAAAACGCGCCGGTATGACGATATAAAAGGGTTTATTCATTTCTCGCAGAACTTCCCACCAGCAGGTCGTTGACACGACTTAAAAAGGTTTGTTCAAGAACAGGTGACAGTACAGTCTTTGTTGTCGCCTCCCAGAAGTGGTCAAGACGCAGCTTCAAATCACGACACTTTACGGCATCCTTCTCCGTCATCAGCACAGGCTCACCCGGCATATTTTCAAAATCCTGCTCCTGGTAGCGATGATGATCATCAAATCGAAGCGGGCGAATCAGCAGCCCGGCACGTTCAAGCTGGGAAAAAAAGCTGTCCGGATTAGCAATACCGGCGATCGCAACGCACTGCACAGGCTTGAAGGTATCCAGTGGCTGGATTTCCCCTGTAGCAAGATTTCGAAACCCGGTCACTTCAAGCCTGAAAAACATTTCTTCGGCTTCTGCCTGTGGCAACTGACTTGCCGACGTTCGAGAACCAGCACTTGTCTCACCCTCTTGATCAGAGTCTCGACTGTCATCAACAGACACCTGAGATCGGCACTGAGGAGCCAAGGCGGTGTGGTTAAAAACAACCAGCTCGGTAAAATTTAACCGACTGACAGGTTCACGCAGCGGGCCGGCAGGCAGCAGAAAACCATTGCCATGAAGCTTTTGCGCGTCAACCACCGCAATTTCCAAATCGCGCTCCAGGGCATAGTGCTGCAAGCCATCATCACATATCACGACATCGACCGATTGAGCTTGCAGAAGTTTTTCAATAGCCAGTTTGCGTTTTGGAAACACACAGACCGGAACCCCTGACTGTCTGGCAATTAATACAGGCTCATCACCCGCCACCACCGCACTGGTAGATTCGTTAACCAGCAAAGGTTCCGCCTGCACTTGTCCTTTGTAGCCCCGAGAGACAACACCGGCGCTGATGCCCTGTTGTCGGAGTAAATCAAGCAGAGCAATCGTCAGCGGTGTTTTTCCAGTTCCGCCAACAGCTATATTGCCGACAACGATGACAGGTACACTAGCGCGAAAGCGCTTTAGTACACCAACGGCATACAACTGTCGCCGCACGAACACCAGCAGGCGCAGCAGTGCGGACAAGGGCCACAATACCAACGAGACCGGATTAAGATCTTGCCAGTGCGATTGCAGCGCCATAAAGGTCAGGCACCGCCCTGCAGTTTATGCAGCCGCGCATAGTGTGCCCCCAGAGCCAACAACTCACTATGGGAACCTCTCTCAACTATCTCACCATCCTGTAAAACGACGATCAAATCAGCTCGCTCGATAGTCGACAGGCGGTGGGCGACAACCAGTGTTGTGCGCGCACTCTGAAGCAGGGAATCAAGACCTTCCTGTACCTTCCTCTCGGAATCAGTATCCAGAGCCGATGTTGCTTCATCAAGGACCAGTATGGGTGCGTTCTTAAGGAAGGCTCGCGCAATAGCGAGACGTTGACGTTGCCCACCTGACAGCAGCACACCGTTTTCACCGACCATCGTGTCGTACTTTTCGGGCATTTCCTGAATGAAATCATCGGCGTGGGCCGCTTTGGCTGCGGCAACGATCTGCTCGGAAGAAGCCGAATTCAAGCCGCCATAGGCAATGTTGTTGGCTATGGTGTCGTTGAACAGAGTGACATCCTGACTAACGTAAGCAATCGAATTACGCAGGCTTTGCAGAGTGTAATCATCAATCGAGCGCCCGTTGATGGAAATCTGCCCAGCCGATATCTCATACAATCGTGGAAGCAAATTAACCATTGATGTTTTACCACTACCCGATTCGCCTACAAAAGCGATGGTTTGCCCGGATTGAATATCCAGACTGACATTTCGAAGCACATTCGGCTTATCAACTTGATAATTAAGACTGACATTCTGATAGCTGACACCCTCGATATCGCCTTGCAGCACGTGTTTGCCTTTATCCCGCTCGGACTCAAGGTCCAACACCGCAAACAAACTCTCACCCGCAGCAATACCACGCTGCAAACTGCTATTGAGTGTTGTCAAGCGCCGCATCGGGGAAAACAACATCAACATGGCAGCAATGAAAGACATAAACCGGCCAACACTGATCTCTTCGATCAGCAAGCCACTGGAGGCAAGATAAACAATGATGGCAAGGGCGATGGCAACCAGAAACTGCACCACGGGGACATTCGATGCCCGCACCAGGGCTTCGCGCATATTGTACTGGCGGTTATCTTCGTTCGCTGTTTCAAACTGCGCTACTTCATGCCTGACACCATCAAAAATCTTGATCACCCGGTTGCCATCCAACGCCTCCTGAATAACGTTCGTCACCTCTCCCATTGATCCCTGGATATTGCGACTGATCGCTCTAAACTTTTTACTCACCCGCGCAACCAGAAAACCAATAATGGGCCCGATCACAAGAAAACACAGTGACAATTGCCAGCTCTGGTAAAACATCAAGCCCAGCAGCCCGATCGAGGTCAAGGTATCCCGCACCATCACTGTCAACGAGGAGCTGGCGGCACTGGCAACGGCCTGACTGTTAAATGTGATTTTGGAAACCAGATCTCCGCTGGTGGCTGTATCGTAGTAGCGCGCGGGTAGTGTCAGATACTTTTGAAAGACATCAGCTCGCAGATTTTTGATCACCTGCCAACCAATCCACGCCATGAGATAGGTAGAACCAAAACCCGCGATACCACGCACTATGAAAATACCAATGATCGCGATTGGCACCAGTAAAATCGCAAGCTCGTCCTTTTCTACAAAGCTGCCATCCAGCAAAGGTTTCATCAACCAGGCAAAGGCAATATCGGTCAGGGCGAAGAACACCATACAGAGGATAGCCAGCGCAAATTTGCGCTGGTAAGGTTTTACGTAACCCAGAAGGCGTCGATAAGTGACTGACGCGCGAGGTGCAGCCTGCTCGGGTGACATCAATCGTGCAACAGCTTATTTACTGAATGAAGTGGCAACCGAAATTCTGAGCATGCCAAGTTGAGCTGCTGCATCCATTGCCATGACAAAGGCTTGATGCGGTGTTTTCGCATCTGCTCTGATGGTAAGGGGCAAATCCCGTTTGCCACCTGAAATTTTGTACAACGCGGCCTGTAGGGAGTTGGCATCAGACTTCAGTACTTCCTGGTCATTAACAAAAAACTTGCCGGTTGCATTGATGATGACCTCAAGTTTATCTACCGGAACATTCACCGGTGGTTCTTTGCTGGCTTTGGGTAACTGAACCGTAATTTCAGATTCTTTCTGGAATGTGGTGGAAACCATAAAGAAAATGAGCAGCAAAAACACGACATCGATCAGTGGCGTCAGGTTTAATTCGAGCTCTTCTGCCCTGTTCTTGCGAAAGTTCAACGACTTCTCCCGGACTCAATCAGCGGTGGCTTAACGGCGGGCCGTAGACTGGGTTGCATCCAGAGGTACCGCGCCACCAGCAGCCTGCCTACCCGCGGCAGCAGCTTGCGGAGCATTGGCTCGTGGGGCGGCTCCTGCCTTGGCAGCTCCCGCCGGAACACGACGACGCTGCATGACATCCACCAGCTTCATTGATTCTTTTTCCATGTCCACCACCAGCGAATCTACCTTGGCGCGAAAGTAACGGTAAAAAAGCAAAGCAGGGATCGCGACAACCAAGCCACCGGCGGTCGTCACCAGCGCTTGTGAAATACCCCCGGCCAATTGCGAAGGATTACCAACGCCCATCGTCGTAATATTGGTAAACACGCTGATCATGCCGATGACTGTACCCAGCAGGCCCATTAATGGTGTGACCGCCGCAATAGAGCCAAGTGCCGGTAAATATCGCTCCAGCTCATGAGCGACATGACCGCCGACTTCCTCAATCTGGGTTTTCATTTGCTCGCGGCTGTTGGCTCGATTCAAAAGACCGGCAGCCAAAACCCGACCCAGCGGGGATTGATCACGAAGTTCGCGCAGTTTTTCATCTGACAATTGGTGAGTACTTGCCATACGCCAGACATCCGCTACCAGATTCGACGGTAGCACCCTGCTGCGACGTAAGGTCCAGAAACGCTCTGCCACGATAGCCAGAGCGACAATCGAGCAGATAATGATCGGCAACATTAACAGGCCGCCAGCGCTAACGATTTCCCACACAGTTGTTACCTTCGGTTAATTAATCAAAGTACAGCTCATACTAAAGCTTCTCAACTGGCAGGAACCCGCGATTACTACCTGCCTGCAGCGGAAAGCCCGGCCCGCTCTGGCGACACCCGCCACAAACGTCGATGGCGATGCCTGAATCCCTCAACCGGTAAAATCAGCCCGGACTCATCAAAAGAAAATCTCAGAGCTCCGTCAAAATCGGTTCTATAGGCGTTTGTACCCCATAGTTTATAGCGCATTTGCACCGCTTCGTGTGGAAAACCAAAGCGGTTACCAGCACCAACAGAGTATACAACGCTTGCAGGGCGCAGCTGTTCGACTAATGCGGCACTCGAGGAAGTATCACTGCCATGATGCGGAGCCACGAGCAGCTCAAGCCCCGAGTTGACATCACCAGAACCACTATCGAGCCCGGGAGCGCGCTTCAGCCGCTCAAGGAGTGCAGAATCATACAGCAACACCTGCTCGGCCTTCGCTTCGATATCTCCTGGTAACAAGACTCGTGTTCTGCCGGTGGATATCAGCAATACACAAGATCCATCGTTGTCACCAAACGCTGCAAAACCGCTATCCAGAGGTTGTAATATTTCAAAATCGACACCATCCCATTGCCACCGCATACCTGCCACGCAGGGCCGAGCCGGGTATTCACTTGTCTTTTGCTTCATCTTTTCCAGTTGTTCATGGCTTGAAATCACCGCAAGCGCCGGCCACAGGCGCTGCAGGTAAGCCGCACCTGAGGCATGATCACTGTCAGAGTGGGAGATCACAAGAAGATCGGGAGCACTGATATCCAGCGTTTGCAAAAAAGGTACGACCGCTGCCTCTGCTGAAGTCAGGTGGCGCCCGATTTTTGGGCCGGTGTCATAAACAAGTGAGTGTCGAGCGGTTTCAACGATAACCGACAAGCCCTGACCGACATCCAGCACATGAACTCGAAACCCGTTCTGGCGATACGATGGCCCGGCGATCAGGGCCGGTAATGAGCCGGGCAATGCTGGTACCAGCAAGGGGAATGTCAGGGGTATTGCAAGAGGAATACACAACCAGCGCAGACCGCCACCGGCAGGCTTGACTGACAGCACGGACGCCAGCAATGCGAGTCCCAACGCCACCATCCCCGGGCCTGCTGTCGACACAGAGGCAATCGGCGACTCTGCCAGCCAATCCAGATAACCCATCAATGCTTCAAGCAGGCTCACCGACGCCGCCAACAACAAACCGGCCATTACAGGCACTGTATAGAGACATACCAGCGCCAGCAGGCTGAGCGGTAACACCGCAAACGCAATCACTGGAATGGCCAGCAAATTGGCCAGTGGAGAAATGAGAGAAGCCTGATCAAACAGCGCCAGGGTTGCCGGCAACAACAATACGGACAGACCAATTTGTAACCTGACAGGCTGCCTGACATATTGGCCCAACCGTGTTGCCATCGCTGAATACAATGTCGAACCGAAACGACAATCGGGATACGCGACAGAATCGGAGCGATACATCGGGCTTCGACCTACCCGACCGCCACCCAGCCACATCAAACCTGCAACCGCACCAAACGATAACCACAGACCCGGCAACAACGGAGCAAAGGGATCCAGCACCAACACAAACGCAAGAGCCACCAACAGAGGTAATGCCGGCGGTACGAATTGACGTTGCAAGCGAATCAGAAAGTACAACAGCACCATGATCAAGGCTCTCTGCGTTGGCAACGTAAAACCTGCCAGAACTGCGTAAAACGCAGCTCCAGTCACTGCAACCGCGCTGCAAAAGTGTTCCGAATTAGCAGATTGCAACTGCAATAAAGCTGCTGTTTTTATACGGCTGAAACGAGACCAGCGCCAGTGATCGAGCAAGCTCAGCACAGCGTTCCACAGCAACTTGCCCATAGCGAAACAGGCCGCTGCCAGCATCGCAACGTGCATACCCGAAATAGCCAGTAAATGGGCTGTCCCTGTTTGCCGCAAGGTGTCGTAAGTGTGCTCTGGAACCTGCTCTCTTATCCCTACGGTAAGCGCAACAACCAGTGCACTGAGTGGATGTTGGGACAGTGATGCAATCCGCTCAGCGACATTCAGCCGCACCCGACTGACCTTACCGCGCCAGTCAGGCAGCGCATTGTTAGCCTGCTGGAGCGCGTTAAGTTTCGAATTACGCACATAAGCGGTTGCATGTATGCCCTTGGCAAACAACCAACGTTCGTAGTCAAATCCTCCCGGATTGGCCAGACCACGGGCGGCCTTGACCCTGAGCATCAAGCTCCAGCGCTGGCCCGGCAAAATTTCCGGATAAGGCCGATACCAGGATACGCGTACGCGACAGGGCATCTGGTCCAGCGCACACAGCGTCCCGGGGTCTGCCAGCATGTCAAAACGCACTCGAAGAGTATCGGTGTGCGGAATACCAGTGATTCGGCCGGATACCAGCGCTTCAACCCGGGTATCACCCTCAAACTGTTGCTCCTGCATAATGAGCACAGCACTGCTAACCCAAATGAATCCGCTTATCAATCCGCTCAACACACGTCCGGTAGCAGTGCCGCACGAGCTTAGGCCATCCCATTTGCCACCGGTGCAAGCGAGGTAGGTCCACAACGCGAGCAACGCCGTAACCACCAGGGCAACCCACCATGGAGACAACCTGGAGACGGGTAAATACAACACCAAAATAATGGAGCAACAGAAACCGCTGCAAAAGCTTCGACCGGGCAGTCTCATGCGTGACTGACCCAACACCAAATCACAGAGCCTGAACAGATAACACTACAGACGAAAATTCCCTTTTGTATTCGCATATCGACCTCCTGTCGAACGAACTAATTGACATCTACTACAGCGCAAAACTGTCAGCGATTTTGCTCGGTGCGGGCAGGCTTGGTACCCACAGATGCTGAGCCGGACGCGGTAGTGTGGCTCTTGGGGTTTCGGTTACTGCTCGCGGACGTGACTGGGTGAGCGTCTGGGTGAGCGTTTGGGAACGTGTCTGGGGACGTGTCTGGGGACGTGTCTGGACGTTACCATACACCACCGGGTGGCAGTCAATGGCATTACCTCTTAAGGCAACGGGTGATAAGCGTTTGCTGATACGGCCGCTTGATTAAAAAAATCTTAAAGAGCGTGATCGATCAGCAACCCATTGCTGAGTGTCAACGTACGGTCCAGCCGGGAGGCCAGTTCCAGATCATGTGTGACCACCAGAAAGCTGGTTCCCAATTCCTGGTTGAGGCTTAACATCAACTCGTACACACGATTGGATGTTTCTTCGTCGAGATTTCCTGTAGGTTCATCGGCCAACACTACGCGGGGATTATTGATCAAGGCTCTGGCAATGGCTGCACGCTGACGTTCGCCACCGGATAGTTCGCCGGGTTTGTGCTCCAGCCGTTCAGCCAGCCCTACTCTCGCCAACAGCTCGGTGGAGCGCTTCGCGGCCTCCTTGCGGCTGGTACCACCAATCAGCAGGGGCATACTGACATTTTCCATCGCGGTAAATTCTGGCAACAGATGATGGAACTGATAAACAAAACCCATCAAACGATTGCGCAAACGGCCACGCCCGGCAGCGGACAGCTTGCTAAAATCCTGCCCGTCAACAGTAATGGTTCCGTGACTGGGTGTGTCAAGCCCACCAAGTAAATGCAGCAGCGTGCTTTTGCCTGACCCGGAGCTGCCCACAATGGCCACTCGCTCGCCAGCATCGATACTGAGCTCGAGATTTCTTAGTACCTCTACATCAAGATCGCCTTGTGCATAGCGCTTGCCAAGACCTTCTGCTTTCAGAACAGTTTGTTGACCCGATGGTTGATCACTCATAGGAAAGCGCCTCGGCCGGCTCGGTACGCGAGGCCCGCCACGCCGGGTACAAGGTGGCGAGTACCGACAGGGAAAACGACATGGCAACGGTTTTCGCTACGACAGACCACCGCAGGTCCGACGGCATTTCGTCGATATAGTACACCTCGGGATCCAGCACCGGGCCTGTAAAACGCTCTATAAAAGGCACGACCACATCAATATTGGATGCCAGCAATACCCCGCCAATCGCACCGGCAATGGTGCCCAGTACACCGATCAGGGTCCCTTGCACCAAAAAGATTGTCATCACGCTCGATGGTGAGGCTCCCTGTGTTCTGAGTATGGCAATGTCGGCTTGTTTGTCTTGCACCATCATGACCAGCGTAGAGACGATATTAAATGCTGCGACGGCCACGATCATTGACAAGATGATGAACATCATGGTTTTTTCCATGCGAACTGCAGCGAAGTAATTGGCATTTTGTTGTGTCCAATCACTCACATAATAATCAAAGCCCACTTTACTGCGTAAGTCTTTGACCACCGCGGGCGATCTTGAAGTGTCCTCCAGTTTAAGCCTGACCCCTGAAAATCCATCATCCAGTTTCAGCAATTTGGCAGAATCACTCGCATGCACGATCGCCATACTGCTGTCGTACTGATACATGCCGAATTTGAAGATACCAGTCACGGTAAAGCGCTTGAGCCGAGGCACGAATCCCATCGGCGTGACGCTCGCTTCAGGTGTAATCACAGTAACCTTGTCACCTTCAACAGCGCCGAGGTAATCAGCCAGGTCGGCTCCCAGCAATATGCCATAGCTACCGGCGACCAACACCTCATCGAGCACAGCATCATTGAGTAACTTGTCGGACAACTCGGAGACTTGCGGCTCCTGCTCGGGCAGTACTCCCCGAAACAGTGCGCCAGACGAGCGACCGCGATTGACCAACATCACTTGCCCTTCAACATAAGGTGCAGCACCGATAACCTCTGGACTCTCGCTAGCCAGCCCTGCTACCGCCTCCCATGCCGGCATCGGCTCTCCATATTGTGTGATCGTGGCATGTGCCGCGGCGCCGATGATACGCTCACGCATTTCTTTCTCGAAACCATTCATTACAGAAGTGACAGTAATAAGTGCGGTCACACCCAGCGCGATACCGAGTATCGAAATCAACGAAATAAACGAGATGAAGTGGTTGCGTCGCTTGGCTCGCGTATAGCGTAGTCCGACGAATAGTTGATAAGGCTGAAACATGATGCTCTGTTTGACTACCGCGTTCGGAAAGGTTCACGCAAATGACGTATAACACCAGCACTGTGATGCCTGAAGACATCCCCACAGACAACAAAGGGTGCGTTGCCAGCGTTCACAAATCATGCCGACAGCCTCAGCGCGGTCTCACTGGATACAGCCACTCTGCTACCCGAGCCAATCTTCTATACAGAGTGCAATTTTGTCTCCGGCACCAGTCAGACACGGATGCTAAGTCTGTTCACGCCTGCGTCAATTATAGTTCAGTCACTAGAGAGTGTTTGACTCGATCGGGCAATTGAAACAATTGGCAACCGGTTCAGGCTCTGCTCGCAGCGCACGCTGCCGGATCCGCCGGACGGGACAGCGGGAGAATTGCGGGGCGTTCGCGATGATGCAGTATGCCAGCGCATGTGGGAGAATCCTCTATTGACGATCCAGATCCAGCTCAGTAGCTGCCACATTCAGGATTGTGCCTGCCTTCCACCCGCTTTTTGGTGTGAGAGACCCGGGTTATTAAGAACCAGGGGGCTTGCATGAATCCATATGACATCAAGAACCAGCCGTGCCCGACATAGCCGTGCCCAAAAACAACACCAAGAAAAACCGGAAAAACGCCGAGTCTCAAGGTAGTGGCGATCAGCACCCAGAGCCAGTCGGCTCCAGCGGCTCTGGATCGCGATCAGGCGATAATCAGAAAAGCGCCCGCTCTGGCAAAAAGGCGAGTCCCAGCCGCCTGTTTCCTGCTGCCACACGATCACAGACTCGTTGGGGGCAGCTTTATGGTAGTGCAAGATCTCTGGCCATCGCCGAATACGCCCGTAGCACGGAATCGATGCTGGTCGTCGTGGCTTCATCGATGCCAGAGCTATTACGTACCGAGAGCGAACTGGAATTTTTCACTGATGATGCGACCGAGGTCACCGGCTTTGTCGAGTGGGAAACGCTCCCCTATGACTGGATCTCCCCGCACCAGGACATCATTTCCCAGCGGATCAGAGCGCTTTACGGAATGTCGGCACAAAGCTCCGGAATACTGCTTGTCACCGCTTCGGCCCTGATGCAACGACTTGCGCCACAATCCTTTTTTGACCAGCATGCGCTGATTATCGACGGTGACGAAACCCTGGACCCGGAACCGTTTCGAAAACGCCTGGTCGATGCCGGATACCGCAATGTCAGCCAGGTGGAGGAACACGGTGAGTTCTCACACCGTGGTGCCATCGTCGATCTGTTTCCAATGACCTGCGACCATCCGCTGCGAATTGAATTTTTCGACAATGAGATTGAAAGCATCCGCTCATTTGATGTGGACACCCAACGCAGTATCGACAGGGTTTCAAGCATTGAACTACTGCCAGCGCATGAATTCCCGCTCAACGAAGAAGGCATTCAACATTTTCGCCGTGAGTTTCGCAATGCATTTGACGTTGATCGCAGGAACTGTCCAGTGTATCAGGCGGTCTCCGAAGGTCGAGCCCCAGCCGGTATCGAATATTACTCACCGCTCTTTTTCGAAGAGATGGCCAGCTTGTTTGACTACCTGCCACCACAGGCTGAATTTATCTTTCTCGATAATGCCGAAACTGCGCTGGATGAATTCTGGGAATCGACAGCAGAACGCTATGAGCAACGGCGCCACGATGTTGAACGACCGATACTTGATCCTTCTCTGATTTATCTGAGCCCCGAGCAAACCCGGGAAAGTTTGCAACAACGTCATTGCATTCACACCCAGTCATTCGAGATTGAACTGAACGGTAGCAGTAACAACCCCGATGAGGTGCTCAATTTTCCATGCCAGGCACCCGGTGTATATCCGGTCAACGCGCGTGCCGAGAAACCGATGGCGCTTTTGCAAGAATGGATCAATTCGTACTTCGGGAAAATTTTGCTGGTTGCAGAATCCACCGGGCGCCGCGAAACGCTGCTTGATCAGTTGGTCGGGAATGGAATAAAACCGAAGTCTTTTAGCAACTGGCAAGAGTTTCTGGCCAGTGACGACGACCTTGGCTTGACTACCGCCCCTCTTGATCAAGGCCTGAATTTGCAGGTCGGCGGAGAGATGCCCGGTGTCGCTGTCGTTACCGAGACCCAGCTTGGAACCGGTCGGGTGCGCCAACGTGAGCGGCGGCGGGCAACCCGGGATTCCGATGCCATCATCGCCAATCTGACCGATCTCAGTATCGGGGCTCCAGTGGTCCATATCGATCATGGTGTTGGCCGCTACCAGGGCTTGACACTACTCGACGTGGGCGACATCGAAACCGAATTTCTGACTATCAGCTATGCCGGCGAGGACAAGCTCTATGTGCCCGTCGCTGCACTACATCTGATCAGCCGTTACGCAGGTTCCAGTGAAGACGGCGCGCCACTGCACAAACTGGGCAGTGATCATTGGCAGAAGGTCAAACGCAAAGCCGCCGAAAAGGCCCACGATGTGGCGGCCGAACTATTGGAGATACACGCACGCCGCGCAGCTCGGAAAGGCACGGCGCTCATCGACGATGCAAGCAACTACGAAATGTTTGCCAGCGCATTTCCATTTGAGGAAACACCCGATCAATACAATGCGATCAATGCTGTCGTAGAGGACCTCCGTGCAGAAAGGCCAACAGACCGGGTAGTCTGCGGTGATGTCGGGTTTGGCAAGACTGAAGTGGCCATGCGAGCTGCCTTTGTAGCTGTTGATGCCGGCAAGCAGGTCGCGGTATTGGTGCCGACAACACTGTTGGCACAACAGCATCACCAGAACTTTCTCGACCGGTTTTCGGATTGGGCGATGCAGATAGAGTCCGTATCACGCTTTAAAAGCGCCAGTGAACACAAACAGATTCTGGAACGGCTTGCGACAGGCAAAATCGATATCATCATCGGCACGCACCGTCTAATACAAAAAGACGTCAAGTATAAAAACCTGGGGCTGGTAATCATCGATGAAGAGCATCGCTTTGGCGTGCGGCACAAAGAGCACATGAAGACGCTGCGTTCCGAGATCGACATTATCACACTGACCGCGACCCCTATCCCGAGAACACTCAGCATGGGGTTGTCCGGGCTGCGTGACCTTTCCATCATAGCCACCCCTCCCCCGCACCGGCATGCGATAAAGACTATTGTTTGCGAATGGTCTGACAATCAAATTCGCGAAGCCTGTGCGCGTGAACTGGCGCGTGGCGGTCAGGTGTATTTTCTTCACAATGAAGTTGCCACTATTGATCGCATCGCCCGCACTCTCGAAGAGCTGATGCCACAGGCTAAAGTCGGGGTAGGACACGGTCAGATGCGGGAGTCTGAGCTGGAAGCGGTGATGTATGACTTTTACCACCAAAGATTCAACATCTTTGTTTCCACCACGATTATTGAAAGTGGCATTGACGTTCCAAGCGCCAATACCATCATTATCAACCGCGCGGACAAACTGGGCCTGGCTCAACTGCACCAATTAAGGGGACGCGTTGGTCGCTCACATCATCGCGCCTATGCGTATTTGCTGACTCCGCCGATCAAAACCATTACCAGTGATGCCAAAAAACGGCTTGAGGCGATCGAATCTCTGGAAGAGCTGGGAGTCGGTTTCACGCTGGCCACGCATGACCTGGAAATCCGCGGTGCAGGTGAACTGCTGGGTGAAGGCCAGAGCGGGCAAATTCAGGAAATCGGTTTTACGCTCTACACGCAACTTCTGGAGCGTGCCGTCAGTGCACTGAAATCAGGCAAGTTGCCAGACTATGATGAACCGCTGGCCCGCTCAACAGAAATCGATGTCGGTGCTCCGGCATTGTTACCCGACGCGTATGTTCCCGACGTGCATCTGCGATTGATCCTGTATAAACGGATATCGCATGCCGCCGATAGTGAAGAACTGCGTGAGCTGAAAATTGAATTGATAGACCGCTTTGGTTTGTTGCCATCGCAGACGGAAAACCTGTTCGTCGCAACACGCTTGCGTCAACGCTGTGCCCTGCTGGGTATTGAAAGGCTGGAACTGAGCGACAGTGGTGGGCGGATACTTTTTAATGACAATCCCTCGATTGACCCCATGGTGCTGATACAATTGATTCAGAAACACCCTGATCAGTACCGCTTTGACGGCAAAAAAGTGCTTCGTTTCAGTAAATCATTTGACACTGAACAAGCGCGCTTTGATTTTACTGATCAGTTGTTGGATAAATTGGAAAACGCTTGAATCCTATGACCTCAACTCAACCTATTGATAACCGGGAGTGCGGTCCCGACTCTCACTCCATAGCGATGCAGTGTCAGCGAAGCGCGACATTAACGGCAAAAAAATTCATTGTAGCCAGTGTGCTTTGTGCCGGCGTCCTGTTCGGGCACTCGGCTTCTGCCAAAGACTATCTGGTGGAAATTATTCTGGTGGAGAATATTCGGGGAGCCAACACCACCGTCAACCCGTCTTTGTACCTGCCACGATTGAAAAATGCGATTGGCCTCAACGGTGACAAGGCAGCCGAACTCGGGTTTGAGCTTGTGGAAGATCAATATGCCATGACCGAGTACGCTGACAAACTCAAGGCATCCGGAAACTATCGGTTGCTGAAACATTTTGCATGGCGTCAGCCCGGTCTGGATAACGAAAGTGCTCGCGCTATCAGGGTTAATGTCGGTCGGGGTCTTGCCCTCTATATTCCGGAACAGTATCAGCAATACGATAGTTTCATTCCTGCTTCGACCGGACCCACTTTTGAAGACGGTGCGCGCAAGCTCAGTACCACCACCGTCGCCGGCACGATCAAGGTTCGGCTGGGTCGTTTTCTGCATCTCGATACCCGTTTGGTATTCACCGATGCTGACAGTCGGCACAGTTACCGCCTTGAGCACAGTCGCAAGATGCGAAGTCGGGAACTTCACTACATTGACAATCCGAAGTTCGGCTTACTCGCCCGGATTGTCCCCATTGAAGAAGACCTGTAAACAGACCTTATCCAAGCTGTTAAGCACGGAAACCTTAACCCTGAAACTCTAAGCACTGAGACCGTGTTGGCTGTCTAGCGGTGTAACCCCTTGATCTGGGTGGCCGGGAACCCCGGAGCAGGCGCTGGCAAGAGAACTGTGAAACAGGCCCTGATAAGCCCTTTTGCTGTTCAGGACGGGTTCAGCAGTCCCTCACTAAACTGCTCTCCAACGCTGGCAAAAGCCGGTTTATCACGGAGACGGTACCATGAAACACAGCAACCAAAACACCACCAACCGTGCTGCGATGCAAGACGCTGACACTTGCTCAACCACCAGCACTGAAACCAGTGACAACCTGGCATTCTCAAACAAGCGCATTTTTACTCAGCCGATTGCACGTGTCCTGCCAGCCCTGGTGCTCGGGTTCAGTATGGTCCTCGGCACAGCTGGCGCTGCCCACGCCGATCAGCGCGGCCACAAGCACAACAAAAACGGTCGTCAACTCAGTTTCACCGAATACGCCGATGTCGTCCATGTACAGCCAATCTACACGCAGATCAGAGTCGAAAAGCCTGAACGTGAGTGCTGGTACGAACAGCAACGACATCAGACCATGTACGAAGGCTACAACAACTCAGGTCATGACCGGCACCATCGCTCCGGCAACCGCAATGCAAACCCGATTATTGGTGGCATTATCGGCGGGGCAATCGGCAACCAGCTGGGCCGCAACGCAGGAAGCAATCAGGCCCGATTGGGGGCTACCATTGCCGGGGTCGTGATTGGCTCGGCCATTGCCAACGAATCTCCACGCAGCAATCGCCGCGACCGCCGGCGCGGGTATGACCGCGGACATCGCAACCAATCAAGACATATCCAGAGCAAACCTGTTGAGCGCTGCACCACACGTACCGTGGTACACACGGAAGACCGCCTGGACGGGTACTACGTCACATACCGCTACCGTGGAAGCAACTACAAACTGCGAACCCACAAGCACCCCGGGCAACGGATCGCGCTCAAGGTCAATGTTCGGCCGCAACACAGATAAGCTCTGCAGCAGATCGATAAGCGCAGCCGGTCACGCTCCACCGGCCGCGCTTTTGCTAATATTTTAGTGTTATCAGATTACTCCCGGCCCGGGTGGCCGAACGTCTACACTTGATTGGTGCTCCACATGTTGCAGATCAAAATACACAAAATTCTCAGCGTCATCGTGCTTATGACAACATTGCTTTTGGCACCCGCACTCTGGGCGCAAAGTGCCGGCACCGCAGATGAAGCCATAGCTATCGCGCTGGAGCAAAACGGTGGGCAGGGAAAAGTATTGGGAGTCCGCGAAAAGTCGGCAGATGACGGTAACCGTTTTTATCAAATCAAACTGCTTCTGGATGGCAAAGTCCGTTTTTTCAAGATCAGGAAGCAATAACGCCAGGATGCCAATATGCGTGCATTGGTTATAGAAGACGAAGAGACGCTGCGACTTCAAATCGTCGAGCAACTCAGAGAACACGGTTTTGCCATCGACGAAACCGGAGACGGCGATGAAGGGCTCTATCTGGCAACCGAGATGCCAGTGGATATAGCGATTGTCGATCTTGGCTTACCCGGAACCAGCGGCATCGATATTATCAAGGCGTTGCGCAAGCAGGAACAAGGCTACCCGGTGCTGATTCTGACTGCACGCACCCGCTGGCAAGATAAGGTCGAGGGCCTTGAAGCCGGGGCAGATGATTACCTGGCCAAACCCTTCCATATGGAAGAGCTCATGGCCCGTATTCGAGCTCTGTTGCGGCGCAGCGGAGGCTGGTCTGAATCAACGTTGAAGTTTGGTCGGCTGCAAATCGACACGCGCACTCAGTCTGTTACTGTTGATGCAGAATCTGTAGACCTGACAGCCTATGAATATAAATTGCTGGCTTACCTGGCCATCAATGCCGGGGAAGTAATTTCCAAAGCCAATTTGCTGGATCACTTGTATGACGAGGATACTGATCGCGATGCAAATATACTGGAGGTGTTTGTACGCCGTCTGCGTCGCAAGCTGGATCCGCAAAAAGATCTTCAACCGATTGAGACCTTGCGTGGTCGCGGCTACCGACTTGCCCTTGCACGCGGAGATCATTAGCCAGCTAAAGGCATGAATTCCATCACCACTCGTTTGATCTTTTCTGCCAGCCTGGTGCTGGCAGGCTTTGTCATTCTCACATCACTGTCTGTCAGACATTCAGTACATACCCGCGCAGAACAGGCGCTGCTGGATCGCATGCAAGGTATGGTTTACGGCATTCTTGGCGCGGCAGAGCTCGATAGCCAAAACCTGCTCCGAGTGAACGAGTATGAACTGCCAGATCAACGTTTGACCAACGCCCTGCCCGGCACCTATGCAGAAGTGCTAGACCCATCGGGCAATCGACTCTGGTCGTCACCTTCCAAAGTGGTTTCCATCCCTCCCCTGGCCTCTATCGACGTCGGCGAATGGAAATTCATCACCCATGCTGTTAACGATGCCGAATCAGTCAGAGGTCTGCAGTTTGCAACCAGCTGGCTGACAGAGGATGGTAACGAGGAAATATTTACTATTCAGGTCGTGGATGAGGCAGTCGAGTATACGCAGCAACTGAGAAAATTTGACCGCAACCTGTGGCTCAGTCTGTTACTTTCAGCAATGCTTTTATTACTCGTGCAAATGCTGGTGCTGGCCTGGGGCCTTAACCCGCTGAGCAAAATCGGCCGTGGGCTGAAGCGGATTGAAAGCGGTGATGATGAGCTGCTTGATACCCGCTTGCCGCTTGAACTCAAACCGCTGGCAAACAGCATCAATACCCTGCTTGGCAGCGAACGTAACCGGCACCTTCGCTATCGCAATGTCATGGACGATCTTGCACACAGTCTCAAGACTCCGCTGTCGGTGCTGGCCAACCTTGATCTGGAATCCGACAATCAGAAAAACAAGCCGGAAAACCAGCAAATCCTGCACGAGCAGACCCGGCGTATGAACGATATCATCGCCTATCACTTGCAAAGAGCCAATGCCCGGGGCTCGCAGGCACTGGCTCCACCGCTGTATCCATTACCCATCATCCAACGGCTCGCACAGTCTCTGCGTAAAGTCTATCCTGAATCCGAGCTGCGCTTTACTCCGAAGATGAAGAAGAACTTTTTGTTGCGGGTAGCAGAATCAGACATGATGGAAATACTCGGCAACATCCTTGAAAATGCCTGCAAGTACGGCGCAACCGATATTGTCGTCACAGGCACTAAACGGGATGACCAGTTGCTACTGGTGATAGACGATAACGGCCCGGGTTTTCCACCAACGGAGGTCGAGCATTTGGCTGAACGTGGCCGGCGCGCTGATTCAACCCGTGAAGGTCAGGGGCTTGGCCTGGCTGTTACTCGGGAGCTGGTTGAATCTTATGGCGGAGAACTCAAACTGGGCACATCACCGTTGGGTGGGGCAAGGGTTAGTTTGATATTCAGTTAGCTTGTTACTGTTCAGGTGATGACAAATCCCGTCACCGATCTACTACATCATTTGTAGATTTTACCAATTTGGAGTAGCCTCTTGTTGTTAGTAGTGCGCGGCTGAACCCTGAAGTCTAAACAGTTTCGGTAATCAATATGTCTCTGTGGGATAGCAGTGATGACGACATGAAACAGGAAATCATCCACTATGCTGGATATTTTCTCGATCCGGTATCACTGGAGCTTGTCAATGATTCCAATCAACGAATCACCCTGCGTTCACAATCTCTCTCTGTATTTAAAATATTAGCTGAACATCCAAATAGACTGGTCACAAAAGAAGCTTTGCAAGAATCGGTCTGGCCAAACTCCATTGTCACAGACAGTTCGCTCACTCAGTGCATCTCTGACATACGGCGAGCCTTAGGTGATGAAAACAAAGAAACGCTTGTTACAGTGCCGCGACAGGGCTACCGCCTTGTCCCCGATAAATCAGATAGAAAAGCCAAAGCCATTTCAAAAAGGGACAGTGCAAGTACCGCTGGCGACAAACAGTATACTGACAAGCTCTTTCTCATCATGCCGGCAGTTTTTGTCTCGATTTTGATATGTGCCGTTTTGGTTTTTGTTTTTGTCAAACCAGTATCGAACGAACTTCCTGCCTCAATACAGACAGGCAATGACTCAGGACAACCAGCCATCATCATTCGTCGTTTTAACAATCTGACCGATGATGCTCGATGGGAGAGATTAGCGGATGGGATAACCTCGGATATCGTAGCGGCTGTCTCGACTAATCACTGGCTCCGGGTTCTGAGGCTAAATCAGGAAAAACCAGAAGTCGGCTCTCAAGCTGTCGGCTTTGATATTGGCTTTCAGCTAGACGGGACCATTCAATCGCTGGGCGGAAAACTAAAAGTCACCTCGACCCTGATCAATCTGAAAACAAACGAGGTAATGTGGTCTGAGCAGTGGCAAGAGCCGGAAAGTGCGTTTTTTTCAATACAGGAAAAACTTCTACAGAAAGTCGACGGATCATTGAACACAGTCTGGAATGGTGTGATTTCTAAAAATAAACTGACCATTGCCAGACAAAAATCCACTGACAATCTCAATGCCTACGAATTATTTCTTTTAGCAGCTGAACACAAACATTTATTTACCAAAGCTGACTATGATATTGCTGAAGACTATCTACGTCGGGCATTAGAAATCGACCCCACGTTTGGCAAAGCTTGGGCTTTGTTAGCTTTGATCCATATGCTACAAGCCGGTGCATCTGACTCTTTGGAAGAATGTATTGAATATGTAAAGCGCAGAGTTGTTGCTTCAAAAAAAGCCGTTACCCACTCACCAAATGATGCCGACACACTTCTTGCCGAAAGCTTTCTGCGTGGATGGCAAGGGAACTATGAAGCTGCTGCTGCAGCAAGCCGAAAAGCCGTAAACACTGCACCCAACAATGCAGATGTGCTTGCTGTCGCTGCTTGGGAAACTTCGCGGCGGTTTGAATTTGGCGAAGAAGCAGTAGTTTGGGCCCGGCGGGCAATCGAGCTTCACAGTAACCCTCCGCTGTGGTACCAGACAGCGTTGGGAGTTGCTGCCTTTCATGCCAAGGACTATCAATTAGCGATAAACACCTTATCGGAAATCGAAGGCGGAGCGGTTCCAACCAATCTCTATTATTTGTCGCTGGCTTATGCCCACGCAGGCAACCTTGAGATGGCTAGAGATGTAGCTACGCGATATAACAGTTCCAATCAAGTGCTATTTGCCTTCAGCCACCCAGCAACCGAGGGTAATGGAATCAGGTCTCTTCTGGATCTACATGCCAGCGGTATTGAGCTATCAGGCCTGAATATCAATTTTCAAACCAGCGAACCTCCCAAACTGATTGCAGAGAAGATCAATTAACACCTACTGTAAATGTGGGCTAGCACCTGTCTGTTGAACAAGGGGTCGAAGGCAGAGCGCTGCTGCAAGAATTTCCCTCCGAGAATATAGGCTTGTTTTTCACCCTGATTTCTACACTGAAACTGTTTGTACATGTCTGTATGATATTGAACGTGATGCACCAGTTCGTGTATGAGGCGCTCCTGAAAAATCGGGTTTTCCAGAGGATCCTCCCCATCCTGCAGCCCTTCGCTACTCGCTGCGTTCAGAATATAGATAGCGCCATTGCTTCCTGCTTCCCAGGAATAGAGCGCGAACACCCGTTGATCAATACCGCTGGCAGGGAGCAGCTCAGGTTGGTCGCGATAGGCTTCCAATGTCAAATCCTGAGCACTCATCTCAATGACCATTGGGGGATCAATTGAAGCACCGGAAACACCCATCGCAGCCATAACCCAAGCCAACAGACTAAAAACTAACGTATCCATAACCACTCCAGTAAAGGTTGTGGTTAATGAATACATCCCCTATCAAATAAAAGCCTAAAGTTGATCTGAAATATTACTTAAAAATTTATGAAAACGCATAAATTTCAACAAGTTAATAAACTAAAAATCAAAAAAATGTTGGCATGTGGCATTCAAATTGAACTCATACTGCACTGGGTATAAGGGATCAGGGTAGGCATTTGTATTTGAGCCCGGGGACTGAAACCCCGGGCCGAAAGGAATCCGTTGTCTGGGTTGTACCTACTTCTGCGCAACAATATAACCGAGCCAGCAGGCGTAGTCTTCGCCCTTGTCAGTCATGATGTATTCGTCCAGTGGCTCATCCGTTTTCGGATCAAACTTCTGACGGTAGATAGCATGTTTGCTGTAACCCGCTTCTTCAAGGATATCCCGTATTTCCGCCGGGCCCCAGACTCGCCACTCGTAGGTAAACGCTTTCTTCAGTTTTGACTTGTCCGGGAAGTGGAAGTGGATATGGCAGGTCAGATCGTTGGTTAGGGCATTAAATTCAGCCTGCTCCCAAATGTATTTGAAGTTGTAACGAAAATCGTCAATCTTGCGTTTTTCTTTTTGTGTCTGGTAACACTCGGATCCGCCAAAAAAGTCCAGAAACAACAAACCGTCATCAACCAGGGCTTCCCGCAGCCCACGGAAATACCTCACCATCACTTCACGGCGTTTGAATCCCCAATAGCTGAAGTTGAAGGCCTGTACCATATCGAATTTGCCCGTATTGACCTCCAGAACATCATCCTGGATCAGTTCCAGCCGTGACAACTGCTCTGCAGTCAGTCTCGATACATTGTTCTCGCGGCCCCAATCAAGCACACTTTTTTCAAAATCAACACCGACAGCCGTGTTCAGTGCATCACGCGCCACCCATTCACAGGCGGCCAATGCGGTACCACAGAAATCTTCGCGCATGGATTTCGGCTTACGCTTGTTCCATTGTTTGAAGGTTTTCTGCATGAAATCCAGTTCAAACTCGGCGTTCTGAACGGACTCCTGATAGAGCTCGTGAATATCGGCCTGCTCGGCCATGGTCGCCTGTTTGGCGGCTGCAGTTGCTGCTGTCATTTATTGCTGCCCACTTGTCGATTAAATTCAGATTTTTTGATGTCAGCGTACTTCTGATTTACCAGAGCTTGCCTGACTGTTCGAAACTGCAGCCCGTCGAGCTGCGGCGTTGACATTTGCTGCCTAGTTTTTGATACCCACACCTTTGTTCAACAAATAGAGTGACAGCGAACCAAACAACCCGATAAATACAAACAACACAATAAACGTATGGGTGATGGCTATGTCACTGCTACCCAGAATGCCGTAGCGAAATCCGTTGATCATGTACAGCACCGGGTTCAGCATTGAAACTTTCTGCCAGAACTCCGGCAATAGTTCAATCGAGTAGAACACGCCGCCCAGGTAGGTCAGAGGCGTCAATACAAAATTGGGAACTATCGAAATATCATCGAAATTCCGCGCAAACACTGCATTGATGAATCCCCCAAGGGAAAACATGATCGCTGTCAGGATCGCTATGAGTATAGTTGTAAAAGTGTGTACCGGTGTAACTTGAGTGAAAAGCAATGCAACTGCTGCGACCAACACCCCGACCAATAAACCTCGGCACACACCACCAGCCACAAAACCGGCCAGAATAGCCAAATTGTGCACTGGCGAAACCAGCATCTCTTCTATGTTCCGCTGAAATTTGGCACTGAAAAAAGACGAAGCCAGATTGGAATACGAGTTGATGATAATACCCATCATGATGATGCCCGGCATGATGAAATCAAGGTATCTGTGCCCGCCCATCTGTGTGATCTGACTGCCGATCAGACCACCAAAAATAATCATGTACAGCAGTGCATTGATGGCGGGAGGCGTTATGGTTTGAACCCATATCCGCAGGAAACGCCGGATTTCCTTGCCAACAATGGTTCGGAACGCAATCAGGTTAGCTGCCAGCCTCATTGGTCAGCCTCCCCGACTTTGGTACCGGGGTTGTCCCCAGCACCATCCCCAATACCATCCCCAGTACCATCCGAGCTGCGGGCATCCTGCACCAGACGCAGAAAAAACTCTTCAAGGCGATTGGATTTGTTGCGCAAACTCTGCACAATAATGCCCTGACGACTCAGCTCGGATATTAGCGAATTGATGGTGTTTCCGCGCGGGACCTCGACTTCAAGCCGCTCGCGGCTAATCTCATTGATGACAAACCCTTCCAGCACCAGAGCCTGGTCAGTTGCGGCCGAAGACTGTGGCGAGTCGATGTCCAGCACAAAGGTTTCGACCATCGATTCGCTGAGCAGATGCGATACCGATCCCTGCTCAATGACTTCACCGTGATTTATGATGGCAACGTTTCTACACAGCGCCTCGGCCTCCTCAAGATAATGTGTCGTCAGAATGACGCTTTTGCCCTCGTCATTGATACGCCTGAGAAAATCCCACATGGTCCTGCGTATTTCAATATCGACACCGGCCGTAGGTTCGTCCAGCACCAGCAGTTGGGGATCATGAACCAGAGCACGGGCAATCATCAGCCGCCGCTTCATGCCACCGGATAATTGCCTGGCAATCTGCTTTCGCTTGTCCCACAGCTCCAGCAGATTCAGATAGTGCTCGGCACGTTCTCGTGCTTCGGGAGCACGGATACCATGATAGCCGGCCGAGTTGGTTACGATCTCGATCACCGGCTCGAACACATTAAAGTTGAATTCCTGGGGAACCAGACCAATGCTTGCCCTGGCGGCTTCGGATGCGTTATCGATATCGTGGCCATTGACGATCACGGTACCAGCGCTTTTTCTGACCAGCGATGACACGATACCAATCAACGTGGACTTACCGGCACCGTTGGGGCCAAGCAACGCAAAAAAGTCACCGGCAGGCACCGCCAGATCAACACCTTTTAGTGCTTTCTCGCCGGATGCATAGGTTTTTTCAAGCCCCCTAATATCGAGAGCCAGACCGGGTGCTGGATCGAGGGCGTGTGGCTGGTTCATAAAGTTTAGGATAAACAGGTTAAGCAGTGACCGACAGTCAATCAGATTTCATGCAGCGCTGTAGCGCCGAGCGAAAGTTATCGGGTACGCGCACAGGGCGTTCAGTTTGTGCATCGACATACACATCAAGTACAAACCCGGTGGCGGCGACTGAATCAGTGTCCTCAGCAAACAAGCCCATTTCATAGCGCACGCTGGAGTTCCCGATTTTCGCAACACGCAGGCCAACATCCACCGGCTGGGGATATTTTAACGCCTGGTGGTATCGACAACCATTTTCAGCGGTAAAACAACGTATCGGACCCGAATGGGTATCGAGCTGACAGTGATGTTCCAGATAAGTCATTATCACGTTTTCAAAGAAGGTGTAGTACTTGGCGTTGTTCAAATGCCCGTAAGAATCATTGTCTATCCACCGCGTTGGCATTTGCAGAAACCAGGCAAAATTCTCCCTTGTTTCGGTCCCATCGAGCGGAAAATCGCTCATGACGATGATCCCCCCTTTAACGATATCGTTGGCCTGTTCTTTTGCCAAAGAACTTCGGAGCCGCCTTCAAATCGGGCTACTACGCGGCACAGCACAAACAACAAATCTGAAAGCCGGTTCAAGTAAATCTGGCTAAACTCCGGCAGCTCCTCGGTTCTCCCCAGGGTGACCACTTCACGTTCAGCACGGCGGCAAACAGTTCGCGCCAAATGGCAACTGGCCGACGCATGACCACCTGCCGGCAGGATAAAATCCTTAAGTGCAGGCAAATCCTGATTGAACGCATCCAGCACCTCCTCCAGCCAGTCAATGTGGCTTTGTTGTATCGCCTGATGTCCAGGGATACAAAGCTCACCACCCAAGTCAAACAAGTGATGCTGGATTTCATTCAATACCTGTGAAACCAGTTCTGGCAGAGGGTGCGCCATCACCATGCCAACCACACTGTTGAGCTCGTCAGTGGTGCCGTATGCGGATACCCTGGCCCCGTCTTTGTCGACACGGCTGCCATCGCCCAGACCGGTTGTGCCATCGTCACCGGTGCGTGTATATATCTTGGAGAGCCTGTTTCCCATTACCTGTCCTGAATGTGCGCCCTGGCGCTTGTTTGAAGTGGATCTGATGTTGTGTTTTATCGAGAGTGTCTAAGGACCTCACCGCACGCAACCTATCTCCAACAGCCAGCAAACGCAAGTACAGAGCGCGCTGACTTCCGGAACAGGTATAATAGCAATCAACTGCAGGCGACACCTCACAATCTAGCGGCCTGCCGACCATTTAATCTCCGGGTATCCGATGCAAAATCAGCAATTCCAGTCGCAAAACTACGTCATTACCGAAGAACTGGCTCTCGCTGTCAACGCTTCCAGAACATTGGGCCGTCCGTTGCTGGTCAAGGGTGAACCGGGCACCGGCAAAACCCAGCTCGCTATCGAAATTGCCTCTTCGCTGGATGTACCCTTGTTCCAGTGGCATATCAAATCGACCACCAAGGCGCAGCATGGCCTGTATGAATACGATGCCGTATCCCGCTTACGGGATTCCCAGCTGGGTGATGAAAAGGTACAGGACATCAACAACTACATTGTCCCCGGAGCCTTGTGGGATGCATTTGATTCAGAGGCAGACTGTGTTGTCCTGATCGATGAAATTGACAAAGCCGATATCGAATTCCCCAACGACCTGCTGCAAGAGCTGGATCGCATGGAGTTTTATGTGCACGAGACACGGCAGCTCATCAAGGCAAAAAAGCGCCCACTGGTCATCATCACCAGTAACAACGAAAAGGAACTGCCTGACGCTTTTCTGCGTCGTTGTTTCTTTCACTACATCCAGTTTCCGGATGAAGACACCATGAAACGCATTGTCGATGTGCATTTTCCTGATCTGAAAAAAGACCTGCTGAGCGCTGCGCTCGGGGTATTTTTTGATTTACGTGAGGTACCCGGCCTGAAGAAAAAACCGTCCACTTCAGAATTACTGGATTGGATCAAGCTGTTGGTGACCGAGGATATTCCAGCCGATGCACTGCAGGCAGACAACCCGCGTAGCCTGATCCCCAAGCTGCATGGTGCCTTGCTGAAAAACGAACAGGATGTGCATTTGTTTGAACGGCTGGTCTTTCTCAATCGTAAAAAGCAAGTCTGACCGAGTATGAGCATCTAATGCTACTCGATCTCTTTGACAGACTCAGGCGAAGCAGCATACCCGTATCGCTGGTCGAATATCTGACCATGCTGGAGGGTATGAATGCACATGTTGCCGGCTTCAGTATTGATGAGTTCTACCACTTTGCACGCTTGACACTGATTAAAGACGAGCGGTTTTACGATCGCTTCGACCAGATTTTCGGTGACTACATCAAAGGCCGTGAATCACTGTTTGATGCGGTTATGGAAAGCGAAATCCCCGAGGATTGGCTCAACCCCAACAAGCAACTGGACCTGAGCGAAGATGAACTCAAGCGGATCGAAGCGTTGGGCGGATGGGACAAGCTGATGGAAACACTGCGCGAACGGCTTGAAGAGCAGCAAAAGCGCCATGAAGGTGGCAGCAAATGGATCGGTACAGGTGGCACCTCCCCGTTTGGCTCTGATGGCTACAACCCGGAAGGGATCCGCATCGGGCCATCAAAGCGCAGGCAGGGGCGCGCTGTCAAAGTATGGGAGAAAAGAGAGTATCGTAATTTTGACGACTCCCGAGAACTGGGCACACGTAATATCAAAATGGCTTTGCGCAAACTGCGCCGCTTCGCGCGACAAGGCGAAGCCGATCAGCTGGACCTGGATGACACGATTAGCTCTACTGCAAGAAACGCAGGCTATCTTGATTTGAAAATGGTGCCCGAGCGTCGCAATAGTATCAAGATACTGTTGTTCCTCGACGTCGGTGGTTCGATGGATTACCACACTCGTGTGTGTGAAGAACTGTTCTCCGCGGCACGAGCGGAATTCAAGCATCTGGAATATTTCTACTTTCACAATTTCCTTTACGAGAAGGTCTGGAAAGATAACAACCGCCGCCACAACGATTTTATCCCGACGCTCGAGGTGTTGCGCTCCTACTCTGCCGACTACAAAATCATTGTCGTGGGAGACGCGACCATGAGTCCTTATGAAATCGCAGTGCCAGGCGGCAGTGTCGAGCACTGGAATGAAGAGGCAGGTGCTGTGTGGATGCAACGTCTGCTCGCCAAATTTCCCTATCTTGCGTGGCTCAACCCAGAGAACCCCGACTACTGGGACCGAACACCGTCAAACCGAATGACGCGTGAGTTAATTGGCGATCGAATGTTCACTCTCAGCGTTGATGGCATTGAAAAAGCGATAAATTGCCTGAAGACCCCTGCCTCTCTGGCAGCGGCTCCGTCGCCACCAGAGGCCCGCCCCGATCAGTCCCCGGACGATCGAGGCAGGTGGTGACAAACTGCCCCGGCTGGTGAATTGCGCAGTAGGTCCGCTTGCAAAACCGAATATTGCCTGAAAATTGCATCCATATAGCGGTGGTGCTGGCCAAACTTCGGATCAAATAGATAAGACGGCTAAAACCGAAATGCATTTGGATCAGCCGAATTCGCCAGCGCCACACTTCCACCCCCTGACCGGCAAAGCCCGCAGCCGCGGCTGAGCCAAACTCAAATAACTTCCCGGCTTGTTATCTCTGAACAGGTTTCAACCCTTGCCTGGGTAGTGGTCCTGTTTTTGCAACAGCAGTCTTGTTGATCATGTTATTGGCAGGCAGGCCGTTCACCATGGGGCTAACCGTTAGGAAAATACGAAGCACCAGGTTCCAGTGGACATGTTGCCTATTGAGTTGGTCTAGTGACACTCGATATAAGCACACCCTTCTCACTCTGCTAAGCAGTATTTTCCTTATACTGACGGCTTGTTCCAATGAAGGTTCAGGGACAGTCTCCGAGGCAGTCTCCGAGGCAGGCTCTGGGGCAGGCTCAAGCGGTGCACCCGGCAGCACCGAAAGCGCAGCACTGCTCAACGATTCACAGCAAACAGACCTTGAACAGACCGATGGCAGTGAACCAGCTGCCCCGTTCTCTGATGCAGCAGTGGATCTGACTAACGATATTCTGGTACCGCCCGATGCGCCCGAATTTTCGGTTACAGCACAATCCGGACAACTGCAATTCACTTGGCAACCACAACCACAAAACAGCGTTATTTCTATCGAGCTCTATGATAAAAAGTTACGCGAGATCCATCCAATAGTGCAATTCGCCGACAGCGAGATCACCTCCTATTCCCTGAAGGTAGATCCACTGACTTTTGCATGGCAGGACAGGGAATTTATTTTACAAGTCTGCGACTCCACAGACTGTGTTCGCTCCTACAGTGTTGCGGTCGATCATCT
>CALFCE010000153.1 GCA_937951215.1 uncultured Granulosicoccaceae bacterium | reverse complement strand
ACTACAAATCACCAACAGTGGTTAATAAAGAAGAGCAGGTACTGGTAAAAGAGGCCAGCGAAAACCTTTCTACAGTGCCTGCCAAATTTAAAACTGAAGAAGTGAAGGTGATGTCAAAACCGACATCAACCCGGATTATCGATATCCCGGTATCCTACACGACCATAGAGGGCAAGGCACTGGTTGAACCGGCCAAATCTATCTGGAAAAAAGGCACAGGGCTGGTGCAGCGTATCGATAATACAACAGGCGAAATCATGTGCCGTGTCGACATCCCGGCCGTGTATGAAACCTATCCCAAGCGAGTGGTTGATTCACCGGCAAAAACGACCATTGTCAATGTGCCAAGCGAATTTAAAACGGTAAGCGTACAGAAAATACTGACGCCGGCTCGGGAGGTGCGCAGCCCAGTCAACGCCACTTACAAAACGATTAACAAGCAGGAAGTCGCTGGAGATGGTTCTTTTAAATGGTTGCCATCGAAATCCGCCAGTGCTGCGGTTAATGGAAAGCCCACCGGAAATGTTGTCTGCTTGAAAGAGACCGCTCCTGAATACGAAACCATCACCCAAACAGTCGTCAAAACACCGGGTCGATTTGAGCGAAGTCTGGTACCTGCAGTTTATGAAGAGGTTGCGGTCACCAGATTGGTGGCTGATGCATCGGTAACTACCATACCGTTGCCAGAGCAGCGTAAAACATTGACCAAGCGTCGTAAAGTCAGTAGCTCAAAGCTGGAATGGCGTGAAGTGCTCTGTGAAACCAACCTTAGCGAATCTACCATCAAGTCGATCCAGCAAGCCCTGAACCAGAAAGGCTACAATTCAGGTTCCATTGACGGGGTTATTGGCAAGAGTACCTACACTGCGCTGGAAAAATTCCAGGAAGATAAAAATCTGGCCCAGGGAGGCTTGACCTTCCCGACTCTGGATGCATTGGGCGTCAAGCGCTAGTCTGGTAGTACAGGTTGACGGGTTCGATCGCCTAATCGAGTAACAACCGGCCATCCGGACACTCTGTCCGGATGGCGAAGAGATTAATTTTCGAGTAAATGAGCACGAGACCTTCTCTCGTGCCTGGTATTTTTTGGCTTGCAAGACACTATCCGATGCGTCTGATCATCTCCTTGTCGGCACTCCTTCTATCTGTTGTGCTGGTGCAGATTGGCTCCGGATCGCTCGGGCCCCTGGATGCCTTGTCCGGGATCAAACTGGGATTTTCCAGCACGCAGATTGGCTATCTCGGATCTGCTCATTTTATTGGCTTTTTTATTGGCTGCGTTCTATCGCCTTACATTGTCATGCGGGCAGGACATGCGCGCGCTTTTGCTGTCATGGCAGGCATTTCCACCATATCGATTCTGCTCCACCCGATAGAAGAAAACGTATTGTTCTGGTGCGTGCTACGAGTGTTTAGCGGGTTTTCTGTCGCCGGCGCCTATACGGTGATAGAAAGCTGGTTGCAATCCAAATTGAACAATGACAACCGGGGTACCGTATTTTCAATCTATCGTATGGTGGATATGAGTGGTACCTTGTTGTCGCAAATTGTGATTGCGGGGCTGACACCAGCTCATTATGTTTCTTACAATCTGGTGGCAGTCGTTGCCTGTCTTGCGCTGATACCGATTGCGTTGACACAAGCGACACCTCCAGCCTTACCGAAGGCGCAGAAATTTCGCCCGCTGTTCGCTTATACCGTCTCACCATTGGCGGCTATTGGCATCGTAGTTGTTGGACTAACCACCTCGTCTTTTCGTATGGTCGCCCCGGTTTATGCACAGCAGTCTGGCTTGACGCAAAAGGGCATAGCGACATTTCTGGCTCTTTCCATTGTGGGTGGTCTGGTGGCGCAGCTTCCAGCCGGCTTGATTGCTGATCGATTCAATCGGCGGGTAACGTTGATTGGTTTCAGCCTGCTTTCGGTGCTGGCTTGTTCGCTGATAGCGGTGCAACCGGTTGCGTCGATAGGTGGCATCCCCTTTATCTATATCGGCGGATTCTTTTTCGGGTTTGCCACCTTGCCCATCTATTCCGTGTGTGCATCTCATGCCAGTGACTTTGCCAGTGCTGATGACATGTTGTCGTTGAGTGCATCACTGATCTTCTTTTTTGCGATCGGCGCGGTGACTGCACCCTCGGTTGCCGGTTTCCTGATTGAGATGTATGGGCCAGCGGCGATGTTTAATCTGATTTTACTGGCACATGTGCTGTTATTGGCCTACACAGGTTGGCGCTCTCTGCGCAGGCCGGTTGTCGACGCCTTGAGGCCTTATCGATACATGCCTCGCACGACACTTTTTATATTGGATTTCGTTCGTGGCAAGCGGAAAAGTAGCGGGGAGTAGCGCTCCGCTTATGATTCTGAAGGCTCGAATTCTTTTCTGTTTACCACGGGTTGGCCGAGCAGAGTTCATCTGCAATCGCATCAAGAAAAGAGCGCATCGTGGCAGTCCTGGTCATGGCCAATCGGCGACCGGAAGCGGTCTGCATGGTGTCGGCCAAGCCCAGTAGTTTTACTTTGAAATGATCGAGAGCATATTGTTTGTCATTTAAATCGCGATGTTGGGCAAACGGGTCTTCACCCTCGAACAGTTCGGAATCCAGCTTGCCGGCGATGTAAAACACCCGGGCAATCCCGATAGCGCCAATCGCTTCCAGACGATCTGCGTCTTGCAATATCCTGGCTTCCAGACTTTGTGGTTTCTGATCGGCGGAGAAACTGTGGGTCACGATCATGTGCTGGGTATCGCTTATTTCCTGATCACTGAAATTCAAACTCTGAAGTATCGGTTCCGCGGCATCTGCAGACAATTGAGATGCTTTGGAGCGTAGCGGAGAATCTTTTGGCACGTTGACAAGATCATGCAGATAAGCGCCAGCGGTCAGAAGTTTGAGGTTTGCATTGTTTTCACCCTCAGCGATGGTGATGGCACTTTCAAGTACTCTGCGAGCATGATGGACACCGTGGCTGGCATCATCATCGCCCTGGCTGGATAACAAGGTCTTTTCCAGCGACTGGCACAATGCCTTGTGTTCTGCGGACAGGGTTTTCATGGCAGGTTGCTGCACTGGTAGCTGGAGCGTTGCAGCCAGCTCTCGTCAATCTCGATCCCCCAACCGGCCAGATCAGGGATATCAAGTTTGCCGTTCTGAATGATATAGGGATCTCGCTTGTAGAGACCGTATTGCCACGGATAGTAGTCTTCACCCTCAATCGAGAATTCAAGATATTTGCCGGCGTTAGGCAGGGCTTTTAACAAATGCGCGGTAAACAGGGTGACCAGCGACCAGTTGGCGCAATGAGGTGTGACAGGCAAGCCTGCATCACTTGCCATAGCTGCGACTCTGAGCGTTCTGGAGATGCCACCGAGATAACAAACATCCGGTTGTACTATATCGACGGCCCGCATATCGATAACTACTTTCCACCACGACAGATCGCAATCCTGCTCCCCGCCGGTGACATCGATATCCAGCGCTTCGGTCACCGCTTTTGTTTTTTCCGGTTCCCAATAGGGGCAGGGTTCTTCAAAGTGGCTGATGTTATGTTCCTGCAGCAGATGCCCCACCTCGATAGCGCGATCGACTTCAAAACAGCTGTTTGCATCGACCAGCAGGTCCATGTCGCTACCCACGGCCTTGCGTATGGTCGGGATGATTTGCTCGGTACGCCCAGGCCACTCATCAACGTTTCTGCCAACCTCTGCACCCACTCTGAATTTAAACGCATCAAAGCCGAACTGATCACGCAGTCGGAGAATGCGCTCGGCTTCTTCATCGGGCGTAATATCTCTTTTCATTGAAGATGCGTAAGCCCTCAATGTGCCAGGAGTTCCACCCAACAACTCGCAAACACTTTTACCGGCACGTTTGCCGCGGTGATCCCAAACAGCAGTATCCAGTCCGGCCATGGCGCGCCTGAGATAAGATCCGGGGAATTTGTGTTCACGTTCAGTCACCAGATCCAGTAAATCATCCAACTCGTCCATTGAGTGCCCCAACACCCACGGAGCGACCTGCCGGTGTAGAACCTGGCAAGTGATATCGGAATGGTAGGTTGACACCTGGCCCCAGCCGCTAGAGCCGTCTTTCATGGTGAGTTTGACGAATCCGACAAACTCGTTGCAAAACGATTCTATTTTGACCAGCGTGTTTGCCGGATCAACTGTCTCAGCGGGCATCAGGTAACTTGTCCGTGCTGCTGGGCCCTGCTGTCAGGCCGCCATCGACCACCAGCGTCTGGCCTGTTATGTAGGCGCCGCCTGCACACAGAAACAGGATGGCTTCTGCGTAATCCTCTGGTGTACCAGCGCGTTTCATCGGAATAGTGTTCAAGAACTCGGTGGTGCGATCAAAGCGGCAATCCCAATTGGAGACCACCACACCGGGGGCGATCGCGTTTACACGAATGTCCGGCCCGAAAGCCCGGGCATGCTCACGTGTCATGTTGATCAGCGCGGCTTTGGTTGCGGCATAAACGGTACTGGAGCCATTGCCGACAATGCCGGCAATCGAAGCGGTATTCACAATAGCTCCTTTTGATTCGCGCAGTGCATCGACTGCAGCAGCCGTACAACGGAACGGGCCGACCAGATTGACCGATAACAGAGTCTGCCAGAATGCTTCATCCTGGCTGGCAAGATCTGCCGGTGAAATGGGTTTGTTGGTACCGGGGGTACCCGCATTGTTGACCAGAAAATCCAGGCCACCGAGATCACTAATTGCCTTTTTAACCATTTGACCTGCGCTATCGGCATCACCGGCATTACCAGGGGCGGCGATGACAGTAAAGCCTTCAGCAGATAGTCGCTTAACCTGCTCATCAAGTGCAGGATTGCCAGGCAAATCATTCAAGGCAACACTGGCGCCATTGCGCGCCAGTGCTTCAACGGTGGCGAGACCAATCCCGGATGCGGCACCGGTAACCAGAGCCTTGCGGCCACTGAGGTCAGAGCTGATCATGTCGTTTTCCCTTTTGTTTTTAGTGGTGTTGGCTCCAGTGTACCGGAAAATTCCGCATCACAATTCGGGCTTGTTAGCGGGTAGCGCTGGCTGTCTCCTGCGCCAGTGCCCACTGTACATGCTCGCGTACCAGGGCAGAAGGGTCATCAATGCGGTGTAGCAAGGCAGCACGAATGGGCTCCCGACGATCAGGTTCCAGTGACGCCGTATCCGCAGCATTGTTGAAGGCGGATTCTGCTGCCACTCTGAGGGCGTTGCCGAGAGCGACAGCGATATTGCGAAGCCAGCATTCGTAGCCAATGCGACGGATGGCTGATCCTTCTGTTTTACGATCGAAAGTACTCTTGTCCCAGCGGAACAAATCTTCAAGTTTGCTCGAATCAAGCTCATGTCGAGGCTGAAAATCAGCTTCCGAGGTCGCGTTGCTGAATTTGTTAAACGGACACACCAGCTGGCAGTCGTCACAACCATAGATACGATTGCCCATCATTGACCTGAATTCAACCGGGATGCTGCCTCTGAGCTCAATGGTCAAGTAGGAAATGCAGCGACGTGCATCGACACGGAAGGGCGCGACTATCGCTTTTGTCGGGCAGGCATCTATGCAGGCGGTACAGGTGCCGCAATGGCTGCTGTTTCTGCTTGGCGGGATATCGGCTTCCAATAGGGGTAAATCAGTGTAGATCTCGCCCAGAAAAAACCAGGATCCACAATCGCTGTCAAGCAGATTGCTGTGTTTGCCAATCCAGCCAAGACCGGCCTTTTCGGCGAGTGCTTTTTCCAGCACCGGCGCGCTGTCAACAAACACGCGATAGCCGAACTCGCCGACCTTGTCGCTGATATTATCGGCAAGCTTTTGCAGCCGTTTTCGCATCAGTTTGTGATAATCACGGCCCAGTGCATAGCGAGAGACGTACCCGGTCCCTGCATTTTGCAGTACCTGCCAGGCATCAGCGGCGTGATCTGGAAAATATTCCATGCGTACGCTGATGACACTACTGGTGCCCGGTTGTAATTCGGCCGGCCTCGAGCGTTTGGTTCCATGGCGTTGCATGTACTCCATTTCACCGTGGAACCCGTCGTCGAGCCAGTTCAGTAGATGGCGCTCGTGAGCGTCCAGCTGAATATTGGTAAAGCCACAGGATTGAAAGCC
>CALFCE010000152.1 GCA_937951215.1 uncultured Granulosicoccaceae bacterium | reverse complement strand
TAACCCGGCCGCCGTCAATAAAAGACTCTGGCAAGCCGTTACCGTCGATGACCTCGATGTAGCTTATGTGGGCTACCGCAAACTGAATCGCCCGGAACGAATCTACGATCAGTTGTTTGAAAAGCAGCAACGGCGCAGCCTGGTGCTGGCGGCATTAGCGATGATCGCTTTTTCCGCTTTAATGTCAGCCCCACTCGCCGCGAAAATGGTGAAACCGCTGTTGGCAGTCAACGCTACCATAGCGAAAATGCGCAATGGAGACTACAGCCACCGCATAGATCTGTCACGACGGGACGAGTTTGGCGACCTGGCAACCAGCATTAACCACCTCGGCCATACCCTGGAGCAAAACGAAAGCGCCAGACAACGCTGGATCGCTGAAATATCTCATGAGCTGCGTACGCCAGTTGCTATCCTGCAAAGCGAGCTGGAAGCAATCCAGGATGGCGTACGCCAACCGGATCAATCCAGTGTGGATTCCTTGCATGCCGAGGTATTGCGATTGAACCGCTTGATCGATGACTTGCATACCTTGTCCATGTCAGACGTCGGTGCCATGAACTACCGAATGGAAGCGCTGGCCCTCGACGAGCTGACGGGTTCGCTGCTGCAAACACAGAAGCAGCAGCTGGACAGCCACACACTCAGGATGAGCTTTGACAGCGAAGGAGACACCCGTATATTCGGTGACAAACTCAGGCTTGAGCAGCTGCTTACCAATTTATTGCAAAATACGCTTCGCTACACAGACGCTGGCGGTGAACTTCAAGTCAGTGTCAGCCAACATAAGGACACAGTGACACTGATGTGGTCCGATACCTCTCCCGGAGTGCAGGAAGACAGGCTTAGCCAATTGTTTGAACCACTATACAGGGGAGATGCGTCCCGCAACCGACAGTCAGGCGGCAGCGGCCTTGGCTTGGCCATCGTGAAAAAAATCGCGCAAGCCCACGATGGCGAAGTTACAGCGTCCCACTCTGCAATCGGAGGACTGACCATCACCCTGACTCTGCCCGCCCATGCCGGCACCCCTGATTCACAAACCCCGTCAGATGCCAAACCAGCCACTGGAGATGCTTCATGAATATCGCAATCGTAGAAGATGAAGAGAAACTGGCCAGCATCCTGACCGAGTATTTATCCAGAGAAGGTTTCGACTGTGAACATTACGACAACGGGAAAGTCGCGCTGCAACAGCTACAGCTTGACAAGGCAGATCTGGTGCTGCTCGACCTGATGCTACCTGAAACTGATGGTATGACGATCTGCCGGGAGCTGCGCAAAAGTTCGAATGTGCCAATTATCATGACCACTGCACGGGTTGAGGAGATTGACCGGTTGTTAGGCCTTGAAGTAGGTGCAGATGACTATATCTGCAAGCCATACAGTCCCCGCGAAGTTGTGGCAAGAGTCAAAGCCGTGCTACGCCGTACCTCTGAAAACCCGCAACAGGAGCAAGCTACAACCGGGCTTCAGCTCGATACGGATACTGCCAAAGTACACATCAATGGCAAGGAAGGCAGCCTGACAGCTGTGGAACTGGAACTCCTGAAAACCATGATGGCAACGCCTGGACGAATCTATAACAGAACCCAGTTAATGAACCGGATTTACAAAGATAACCGAGTTGTCAGCGACCGGACCATAGACAGCCATGTGAAAAAACTACGCCAGAAACTTCAAAGCCTGGTACCGGAAACGGAATATATCCATTCTGTCTATGGCATTGGATACAAGTACGAAATACCAGGCTGATCGTGTTCTTGTTCCTTTTTTGATCCGTTTTTACTCAACATTTCCTGCACATTTGCAACCGATAATCCTGTCATGCCCTGCTGAGGAAGCTTTCCATTCAGCAGTGATTTAGCAAATGAAACAGGTGACTATCAAAATGAAAAACGTAAGCAAATCTTCTGCAAGCAACGTCTCCAAAACCACAATCGGCTTCGAAAAGTCAGTAACTGGCGCTGGCAAACTGAAGCATAAATTTTTACTGGGTATGATCACGACCGTTTTTGTCAGCGGAAGCGCTCTGGCTATCGGTACAGCACAGCTTGTTGATATTGACGGAGACGGTGTCGTCTCGGCAGAGGAGATTGCCCAGGGCCGTGCTGACCAGAAGGCCGCTATGCTGGGTCAATACGATACCGATGGTGACGGCGAGCTGTCTCGCAGTGAGAGAAAAGTCATGAAAGCTGACCGTCGCGCTGCACTGATTCTGGAGTTTGATGCCGACGGTGATGGTGAGCTCTCACGAGAAGAACGCCAAGCATCTCGAGAGGCAAGGCGTGCCAATATCGAAGCCCAGCTGGATGTCAATCAAGATGGTGTACTCTCGGATGCCGAACAGGCCGGGTATAACGAACTCCGCTCTGAACGGAAAGGCAAGCGAGGTCGCGGTCATCATGGAGCCCATCAGCGTGGAAATAAACACGGGCATGGAGAGGAACGCGCAGTTAACGAACAAGGCAACGAGACTAACTAAACCACGTCAAGCCCCGCGTGTAGATGCAGACGGGTCGGATACTGGATTGCAGTATCCGATCCTGTCCCCCCAAATGAATCAGGATTCCAGCGATATCATCTCACGACGATACAAGCCCTCATCGACAGTACCGATACGATCAAATTCGCTCGCACAATGATGCCCTGAATAAACGGCGGCGGCGACGGTTGAAGGTGCCTCACAATCTCCAATACAAAAAACATCCGGTTTCTTACGATCATTGGGGCCATCATCAGGGCCATCAGTGAGGCCATCATGGGAAACGTCATTGGCCGAACTGATTGCCGGAGAGAGATCACGGTATAGCTGATCTTCTGACTGGCGACTGGTCACCATCAATACTGCATCGCAGTGTATGCTCTGATGAGCTTCACTGTAGATACACGACAGCTCACAGTGATCAAGCGCGATCTTGCGCAAGCTGTGTGTGGTCACAATGTTAATACCCAGCTTTATCAGCCGTGCCTGTATCTTGCTTTGCTCCAGTGTGTGTTCTGTCCATGCAGAGACCATGGGAGAAGGAGTCACCAAGGTGACCTCGCATCCACGCTGTCGCAACTGCTCGGCCAGCACCCCACCAAGATAATAGTGGTCATCATCGTAAACCACGACATGGCCGGTGACGGCCACACCAGCGTATATGTCATCAGGCGTCAGTACTCGCGCTCCGTTTTCGATCATAGATACGCCCTCAGGATGTTCGCGCCCCCTCCCGTCACGCCGCCAGGTAGATCCTGTCGCAATAAACAGATGTTGTATTCCGGTATCGAGAATATCCTCCGCCGTCAGTGTATTTTCAGCGAGCAACTGTACATTTGCACTTCTTTCCAACTGGTACAAACGGTAGTCACGTACACGAATGTAGCTGGCAAGACCGGGTAATTTACTTTCATTGAGTAAACGCCCTCCCCAGTCACTACCCGCTTCTGCCAACATCACTGGGTACCCACGTTTGGATAGCTGCAACGCGCACTCGAGCCCCGCCGGGCCACCACCCACAACCAGAGCCTCACCCTTCTTGCGTCCAGCTTTGGCTTTTTCGGGATGCCAACCACGTTTCCACTCTTCACCCATGGTCGGGTTCTGGGTACATCGGATCGGAGACACAATATTGTCGCAGGCGACACAGATGTTGCAACCGATGCACTCGCGTATCAGCTCGAGCTCACCGTTTTTAATTTTGGAGGGTAAAAAGGGATCTGCTATTGAAGGACGCGCAGCACCAATCAGATCAAGTACCCCGCGTTTGACCTGAGATACCATCTTGTCCGCAGAGGTAAAACGGCCGACGCCTACCACCGGTCGAGTAGTCAACTGCTTTACAAAACGAATACTGTCTTCCTGATAGCCTTCCTGAGGCTCAAAACGCGCCGTAGCTGAATCATTACTCCAGTCACTGACATTGACATCCCATAAATCCGGCAGCTCGGCAAGCATGGAAACGATATCAGTGGCCTCGGCTTCCGGCCTCATGCCCTCGGCCCCGATTTTCTCGTCAACCGCAAACCTGAACGCTACCGCACATCGATGCCCGACGGCATCCTTGATCGACTCGAGTATTTCACGTGTCAATCGCACGCGATTCTCGAGTGACCCGCCATATTGATCAGTGCGCCGATTATATCGTTGCAACATAAAATGCATCAAAGAGGACATATCGTGCCCGGCATACGCATAGATTATGTCGTAACCCGCTTCCATCGCACGCTTGGCAGCATCCACGTGCCACTGACGCAAGCTTTTAATGTCGGCCAGACTCATCGCTCGTGCCTGTTGCGGATAATTGCTGTCGACCGGCATCGCACTGACCGACATAGGAGCAACCCTGCTATAAAGGTTGGGCGCATGATGACCGTTATAACAAAGCTCGATACCGGCCAGCGCACCGTGCTTATGCACGCTGTCTGTCATCAATTGATGTGCAGGGATATCACGCTGGTCCCACAGCCGCCCTTCAATGGCGGGAGAGATATCGGCACTGGGATGGATCTCGACTTCCTGAGTGCATATCACCCCCCAACCACCTTCTGCTTTGATTGCTCGATTGGCGGCTTCTGCCCGCGGATGCGCATGCCCGAGGGAGTTGCAATGTGGGACCTGGAAGAAGCGGTTAGGCGCGGTTACCGGTCCGATGCGAACCGGTTCGAATAGTAGATCGTAGCTCATTGGTATCGGCGTTAATTCCTGACTGTGCTGAATTTGTTGCGTTCGTCAAAGCATAACAGACGACCCAATACATCAGTAAATCAGGCAATCAGTAAATTAGGCAATCCACAGAATACAGCACGATTGCGCAACGATGCTGTTATTACGCGGCTTGATCGGTCAGGCAGCTGAGCGGGTTAAACCGAGCAAATTTTCAAACAAGTAAGGGACAGGTTTGCCAATACCAAAACCTTGTGCATAATCTACCCGCAACTCCTGTAGCACTTGCAATATGTCATCGTTCTCGACGAATTCAGCGATGGTTTTCATTCCCATACCATGCCCGATATCATTGATTGCTGTAACCACAACCCTGTCGGTTTGATCATCGACCAGATCCCGAACAAAGCTGCCATCAATCTTCAGAAAATCAACATCAAAGGACTTGAGATAGGTGAACGAGGATAACCCGCTGCCAAAATCATCCAGAGCCAGACTGCAACCAATGCTTTTTATGTCTTGCATGAAGTTTCGCGCTGTTTCCATATTATTGATTACTGCAGTTTCTGTCAGCTCGAAGCATATTCTGCTGGGATCAACATCATTGCTGCACAACAGATCTCTGATAAACGAAAACAGGGAAGTTTCGGACATTGAGCTACCCGACAAATTGATGGTAATACCGCAGGTGTTGTTTTGAGAAAATACCTGATTAAAGTTTGCTAGGGCATTTGCCACAACCCAGCGATCAATTTCACCCATCAAACCGTATCTTTCTGCAGCCGGGATAAAGGCACCTGGCGGCACCAGATTGCCCTGCTCATCTTCCATACGCAGCAAAATCTCATAGTGATGAATTTGTTGCGGATTTGAGCCAATTTCAGCAATAGGCTGCATGAAAAGACGAAACCGATCAGATTCCAATGCACTGCGAATCCCTGATGCTGCCAACATTTCATGATGACGTTGTTCGAGCTGACGGTCCCCCCATGTAAAAGTATGGCTGCGGTTTCGCCCCATATCCTTGGCAGCAAAACAAGCCATATCAGCTTGCGATAAAATCTCGTTAACACCTTCATTATGCTCATGCAACTCGACCAGGCCGATACTGCCACCCACCGAAAACACACGCTGCTCCCAAACAAAGCGATACTCGGATAGCGCAAGAATTAATTCCCCCGCCAATTGATCAGCTTCACCAATCGCAAGATCGCAGAACAGCAAACCAAATTCATCACCCCCTAAACGGGCGAGTACATGCTTTTCATCCAGTTGCTTTCGCAAAAGCTCCGCAATTTGACATAAAAGATGATCCCCTGCAGAGTGCCCGACCGTGTCATTGACAATTTTAAATTGATCCAGATCAAGGTAACCCACGACCACAGATTTACCAGTTGCTTTTACCGCAGCCAGCTCGGAACGCACCTTCATTTCAAACTGCTGCCGATTCTCAAGCCCGGTCAACATGTCATGTTGCGCTCTGTAGGCCAGTTCATCCTGCAGTTTATTCGTGTGGGTTACGTTTCGCCCGACTCCTCGATAACCACAAAACGCTGACTCGTTGTTAAAATAAGGCTTACCACTGAATACAAAATGTTGTACCTCACCATCTGAACCAGTGAAAGCCAGTTCATAATCACTAAACTCTTCACCACGCTCAATAACCATTGCAAGCTTGGGCCTATCATTCTCGTTCTTCAGAAAACTGCCAATAAATTCTGACAGGGATTTGCCAATCACCTGTTCTTGAGAGTTGCCTGTTAGCTCCAGAAACCGCTCTGATAGATAATCAATGCTTAACTCACTGTCGCTTTCCCAAAACCAATCAGCAGCAGTCTCGGCAAAATCACGAAATCGCTGCTGCGTATGCTGTAGCTCAACGGTGAGTTGGTGTTGTTTGGTGATGTTTCTGCCACAACCGACCAATCCAATAGTATTACCTGTGGTATCGCGTAGAGGTACTTTGTTGGTGGATATCCAATAGGAATCCGACGTGTAAGGATCCTTGTGGATAGTCAGATCATCCTCAATCAACTCACCGCTTTTCAACAAATTCACTTCCCTGTCTATAAATCGCTGAGCATCGGAACGGCTATGAAAGGCATAATCATCCTTGCCGATGATATCGGGTTTATGATCGGTGCCAGCAGTCAGGGTTTCCACTATGGCTTTGTTTGCAACAATAAATTTGCAGTCTTTGTCTTTCGCATAGATCAGATCGGGAATATTGTCGATAATCGCACGTAACAGATTTCGCTCTTCTGCAACCTTGCGCTCGACGTCACGCTGATCAGTGATATCAATAAGGATATGCAACCAGCCCCCTTCGGGAATATTGGTACGATTAATTCGGTACCACCTTCCATTCCGTTCTACTTCCCTCACCGCAGCTGATTCGCAATCCTCGGCGAGTCGATCTTGCAACCACTCTTCTTCGCAGCCAACAGCTTCTGGAACCAACCCCGCGTTCAGTTGCGCGCGCAACCACTGTTCCTGGCTTATGCCTGGTTTTAGCTTGTGTTTTAGCGTTGGATAAATTTCGCTAAGCTGTCTGCTGAACTGGACAACTGTGTCTTCTTCATCGTAAAGCAGCAAGCCACCGGAGAAGTATTGGGTAGCCCTGGAGAACCGGTCCGCCGCCCGTTTGGCTTCCAGTTCCATTTGCTTGATTGATGTTATGTTGGTGGCAGTGCCGCGATAGCCGGCAAACTCCCCTGCTTCATCATAGAAGGGGCTGCCGCTGATACGTGCCCAGCCTGACTTCCCCGGCTTGAATTGATACTTGTAATCGAAGTTTTGAAAGGATTGACGATTTTCCAGTAGCTTAAGGTGTTGCTCCCACTTTTGCGCCTCTTCCGGATCCCCCGAGATCTGGGTTCTGGTTTTACCGTATAAATCCTCTCGCTTGACATCCAGCATCGACTCTATTTTGCTGGAGATCCAGGTATAGCGCAGATCACTATCCATCTCCCAGAACCAGTCTTGCGATGCAGCGGTAAAGTCCTGCAAACGCTTGTGCCCGTCCTCGGGTAATGTATTTTCTTCTTTCGGGTCAGAGCCAGTCATCATGATCTTGGATCTACGCATTCTGTCAATTAGGGATACCGCCGGTGCTTGCCAATACAAAACTCGAAACAAGCCAATACCGGGATAGAGATTCTCCGCAATGTTCATGCCGGGTTGTTAATCAGTTGTATGCAGGACTTTTTTCCAGAGAACAGGGACATTATTGTCGGTAATATTCCCTTAACAGGCAGGTGCTCATACCCGCTTGTGTCTCTAAGTGCCTAATTACAGAACAGTTTCAGTTTTGGTCAACGTCATTGTCCAAATTCAAGCTTGATCCACTGCCACTACGGGCAACGTATACCGTGTTACCAACCACAACTTCACAAGACAAGGAAGAGAAATGAAAAACGTTAAAACAATGATTGCATCAGTCATCGTAGCAGCCGCCCTCGTATCCGGCCCGGCTTCCGCCGCACGCCTTAAAACATCGAGTTCGAGTGTTGATCTAAATGTGTTTATCAAAGACGGTGTCGCCACTATCTACGGACACGTCGAAAGCAGTTTTGAGAAAAACGAGGCTGGCAGAGTTGCCATGAAGCTCGAGGGAGTTACTAAAGTAAGAAATCTACTGACCTATTCAAACTGATTTTGGAATAGCGGAACAAAAAAGGGCGGCCAGAGAAGTGCCGCCCAATGGGGTTACTAACACTCGGTATCGAGGGTATCGACCCTAGTTAGTAAGTGAGAAGGTTACGTACCTGATCAATCCCGTCGATTTTCTCAACTGCGGACGCTGCTTGCAGACGCTCAAACTGACTGTCGACGTGCCCGAATAGGGTAGCCACTCCATCTTTTACAGTCACACTGACCTTGGCCGGACCCGTTACAGTGCGCAGTGCCTTGGAAAAATCACTGGCCGAGATATTGGCTGACGCCTGCCCCGCCAACAAAGAACCAGCAATAACAGCAGCGGAAAATAAAGATTTGTTCAATTTCATCGTATTCACCTTAGGTTTGTATTTATTTAAATGCGTTACAGGTATTAAGACGGCCTACCCTCTGTTTGGTTTCAATGATCTTCGAGTAACGTTTTAATCGGTTCGATCAAGAAATTTGATCAAACCTGGAAATAGCCCAATACATGACTTCAAAACTGTATACTCGATCAAAAACGGGTTTAATGCAGTGTTGCTACAAGACAAAACGATTTTCCTGACGGGCGCCGGTCGCGGTATTGGAAAGGCCATCCTCGACGCGGCAGTTCGCGAAGGTGCAAACGTCGTCGCTCATATGGGGCGATGCCAACCCACCAACCTGCCTGTTTCAGACAAACTCTCCGGAAAAGTAACACCACTCTATGGCGATCTGAGCCAGCCCGGAGTCATCGATCAACTATGGGACCAATCCATTGCCAGCCACAAACGCATAGACATACTAATCAACAATGCCGGTCTCTATGCCCCTTCTCCCCTTGAGCCTGTCAGTAGCTGGGAACAAGGTTGGAATATCAACCTGCAAGTAAATCTGTTGGCCCCTGCAGCCTTGTGCCGTTTGGC
>CALFCE010000151.1 GCA_937951215.1 uncultured Granulosicoccaceae bacterium | reverse complement strand
GGGGTGATATTATCAAGCACTTCATCACGGCCCTGTATGCCGTGTGGCCAGGCTTCCAGCCAATCGATATAGCCTTGGATATTCATCGGCTGACTAATGAAGTAGCCCTGAGCGAGGTCACAGCCCTGCTCCCGCAAAAAGTTAAGCTGATCTTCATCTTCGACACCTTCCGCGACCACTTTCATATTGAAATGGTTACCCAGGCCGAGCACCGCTTCAACAATAGCCACATCATCATTATCACTGGAAATGTCAGTGATAAACGCGCGATCAATTTTTAGGGTATCGACTGGGAAACGTTTCAGATACGCCAGTGAGGAATAGCCTGTGCCAAAGTCATCGATCGCCAAACGCATGCCGAAACGACTCAACTCGTGCAACGAGTGGATGACTTCTTCAGGATCATGCATCACCGCACTCTCTGTAATTTCGAGCTCGAGAAGTTCGGGAGTGAGGCTGCTGTCCTGAAGCGCTTTGCTGACCATGGGCAGCAGATTGCCATCAGTGAACTGCACCGCAGAAATGTTGACCGCAATATTTAACCCGTCATAACCGATCTGTTGCAGCATATGAGTCTGACGGCAGGCTGTGCGCAAAATCCATTCGCCCAACTCGATGATCATCCCTGCCTCTTCCGCGACAGGAACAAAAATTTCAGGCGAAATACGACCATTAGTCGGATGATTCCAGCGCACCAGCGCCTCTGCTCCAGTGACCTGTCGGGTATGAATATTGATCTTGGGCTGGTAGTACACCTCAAACTGCTCACTGGCGAGCGCAGTCTTCAGATCTTGCTCAAGCCGTATTCTGGCAGTCAAACGACTGCGCATTGACTCATTAAACAATTGATACTGATTTTTGCCATTGTCTTTCGCCTCTTGCAAGGCAACCGCAGCATTGTTGACAATCTCTTCTGCCAGCATCTCCTCATCCTGATCAGCATGTACATCATCCGGGAAATGAGAGATCCCGACCGATACTGAAGCCTTCAGAGTAAAACCACGATACTCAAAGGGTGCGGTAACAACACTCATGACACGAGCTGCGATTTCCTCAGCGGCCTGCTTGTCCGGGATGTCTTTTTGGATGACAACAAACTCGTCACCATCAAGGCGTGCTACCAGATCGATATCCTTCATCATGGCTTTGAGTCGTGATCCGACCTCAACAACCATTTTGTCACCGATCAGATGGCCATACTGATCGTTAAAAAATTTGAAATTATCAAGATCTACAAGAAAGACCGAAAACTGACCCTGCTCAGCGACCGCACTTGCCACCGTTGTTTTCAATCGATCTTCAAACATCAGACGGTTTGACAGGTGTGTCAACGGGTCATGGTGGGCTGCATATTCCAGGTATTGCTGTTTGACTCTGACCTGTCGGGCCGCCTTTCGCTGCTCGTCCACCAAACCGTTAAACTCATCGGCAATCAATTGCAGGTCACCAGCTTCCTGAATTTCAATCACCTTGGGGATATTGCCATCACTGTTTGCACGGCTCTCACGGATAGCTACCAGGATGGACTGTATCGGTTTTGCGAAGAATTTCACAGTCATGAGGAGAACGAGCAAACCACCCAACAAACCGGACAGTAGGGCAAGCAGAATCTGCTTTCTGACCAGGCTGTTGTTGTTGGCAACGACATGTTTGACACTGACTCGCGCCAGAGCCTGCAGTGTTTGTCCCTGCAATTCCAGCGACCAATGCGCATCCATGATATCGCCGCTGCGTTCAATCTGGCCGCTATTGGCTGGATTCCAGAGCGACAGATCAGGTGCGTCTCCGAGTACCATTAACTCGAAATAGCCTGTGGCATCTGGTACCGGTTTGAAAAGGGTAATCCCCAACAAACTGGAACCCACAGGAACCCCATCCAGCTCCGCAGACGGATTCTGTATCGCCCACTCTTCCACCAACAATCGCTGCTGCTCGCTTGCAGAGCGCAACAACTGTTTCTCATTACTCCACAGAGAGGGAACTGTGAACAGGCCGTGCAAAACAATCAGTGCAACAGCCACCCACAATGCCGTCAAGGCTGAGGTGTCAGAGGGTAGACCCGATTTTAGTCTTGAAATCAATGACAAAACTGCATGTCCAATGCCCCACACTCACACAACGGAGTGCTTCAAGGCTCGAGTTTTTCTACAATATTGCCCAGATAGCGACGGATTTGAGGATCCCTTGAGAGTCCCGAGCATTACTGCCAGCCCTATCGGGAGACCGCAGAACACCGGATTTTGCCGCTGACGGCACTACCCTGCGAAAGATTCAGGCCAAAAAAAACCCCGCCGGAGCGGGGTTTTTATCGGAAAGATTATTCCAAAACATCGATGGACAGCTCGATTACATCATGCCGCCCATTCCGCCCATGCCACCCATATCCGGCATGCCACCACCAGCAGCCGGAGCATCTTCCTTCGGCGCTTCAGCGATCATCGCTTCGGTCGTGATCATCAGACCTGCAACAGAAGCTGCATTCTGCAGAGCGTAGCGGGTCACTTTGGTTGGATCGAGAATACCCATACCAACCATATCACCGTATTCACCGGTACCCGCGTTGTAGCCTTCGTTACCACTACCTTCAAGAACCTTGTTAACAACAACCGAAGGCTCTGCACCAGCATTGGATACGATCTGTCGCAGCGGCTCTTCCATCGCACGCTTGGCAATGGCAAGACCACGATCCTGATCGGCGTTGTCACCCTTGACACCGTCAACAGCTGCAATGGCACGAATCAGAGCAACACCACCACCGGGGACGATACCTTCTTCAACAGCCGCACGGGTCGCGTGCAGAGCATCGTCAACACGGTCTTTCTTTTCTTTCATTTCAACTTCAGTCGCAGCACCAACTTTGATAACCGCAACACCGCCGGCCAGCTTGGCTACTCGCTCCTGCAGCTTTTCTTTGTCATAGTCAGAGGTAGCCTGATCGATTTGGGTACGAATCTGTTCAACGCGAGCGTCAATTTCAGTCTTCTCACCAGCACCGTCAACCAGGGTTGTGTTGTCTTTATCGATGGTTACGCGCTTGGCTGTACCGAGATCTTCAAGGGTTACCTTGTCGAGAGACAGGCCAACTTCTTCAGAAATTACCTGGCCACCGGTCAGGATAGCGATATCCTGAAGCATCGCTTTACGACGATCACCAAAACCAGGTGCTTTAACCGCACAGGTCTTGATAATGCCACGCATGCTGTTGACAACCAATGTAGCCAGCGCTTCGCCTTCGATATCTTCTGCGATGATCAACAGCGGCTTGCTTGACTTGGCAACGGCTTCCAGAGTTGGCAGCAAATCACGAATATTGGACACTTTCTTGTCGTATAAAAGGACATAAGGCTCTTCCAACTCGGCAGACATGCTGTCCTGATTGGTGATGAAGTAAGGAGACAGATAGCCACGGTCGAACTGCATGCCTTCAACCACATCAAGCTCGTTATCCAGTGATTTACCTTCTTCAACGGTGATAACGCCTTCTTTACCGACTTTTTCCATCGCTTCAGCAATGATGTTACCGATAGACTCGTCAGAGTTGGCGGAGATGGTTCCAACCTGCGCAATTGCCTTGGCATCGTTGCAGGGCTTGGACATGGCAGCCAGCGATTCGGTTGCAGCTAAAACACCCTTGTCGATACCGCGCTTCAGATCCATTGGGTTCATGCCAGCAGCAACGGCTTTCAGGCCTTCACGAACAATGCTTTGAGCCAGAACGGTTGCTGTGGTGGTGCCGTCACCGGCGATATCAGAAGTTTGTGAAGCCACTTCCTTAACCATTTGAGCACCCATATTTTGGAACTTGTCTTCCAGTTCAATTTCTTTGGCAACCGAGACACCGTCTTTGGTGACTGTGGGAGCACCGAAAGCTTTGTCCAAAACAACGTTGCGACCCTTCGGGCCCAGCGTCACTTTTACCGCGTTAGCAAGGATATCAACACCTTGCAGCATTTTTTCCCGTGCTGAATCAGAAAATCGTACTTCTTTTGCACTCATCTTTTTCTATTCCTCTAATTTTTTCTTTTACAAATCAATTGTTCGATCGGACTAGTCCAGTACGCCCATGATGTCGTCTTCACGCATCACCAGCAGCTCTTCGCCGTCAATCTTGATTTCGGTGCCCGAGTACTTACCAAACAGAACCTGGTCGCCGGCTTTTACGTCCAGCGGGCGGACGTCGCCGTTGTCAGCAACTTTGCCGTTACCAACAGAAATCACTTCGCCACGCATCGGCTTTTCAGTCGCCGAATCCGGGATCACAATGCCTCCAGCGCTGGTGGTTTCTTCTTCCATGCGCTTCACGACCACTCGATCATGCAAAGGACGGATTTTCATCTTTTCACTTCTCCTGCTAAAAATTCTGACTAAGGGAAACGGGGTTGTTAGCACTCCCCTCGAGCGAGTGCTAATAATAGCGATGGAATTTATAAAAGCAAGACCGGAGAGGTGGTTTGGTCGGAAAAAAAGACCAATTGACTGGAGAGTCAGTCGTCTTCGCGCGAAAACGAGCCCTCAATCACATCATTTGAGCGATTGCCTGTCCGACCTGCCGGTTGGCCACCGGTCTGAGTACCAGGAGAATCAAAAGTAGAACTATTTTTCTGGTATTGCTGACCTTGGGTCGATCCACCCTGGGTCGATCCACCCGGGGGCATACCTGACCACATCGCCATTGATGAGCGCCGGGCAACGGCTTTTGCCACCAACGCGCGAGTGTACGGCACCAGACAGACGAAACCGATGGCATCGGTCACAAACCCCGGAGTTAACAGCAAAACACCGCCAATCAATAGGAGAATACCTTCCATCAGCTGCTCGGCCGGCAACTCGCCGGCAGCCAGCCTGTGCTGTACCTTGCTCAAGGTCGCAAGTCCTTGTTGCCGCAGCATTATAGTACCTAATACAGCGGTCGCTACAATAATCAACAGGGTTTTTGCCACCCCAATACTACCGCCGACCTGGATTAATACCACGATCTCGATGATCGGCATCACGATGAAAAGCACGAAGAGATAGGGAAACACAGGGCCTCAATGCAGCAGCGCTGCTCCATGGAAATGGGAACTTATGGGCACCGGTCAGCTCTTACAAGTGATTAACAGGCACGTGATTGAAGGGAAAGTGATTAATAGCGCCGTCTCACCCGATGTTTCGGCCTATGATATATCGATAGCGTAACATTGACCGGGACGACACAAGTTACCGTCGGTAGCAGTGAACCGCCATCGACATGGCAAAGGCAGGTTGATCGAACTGACCCGGCAATCAATAGTGGCCATTGAACGTTGCCTCTACAGCTATCCACAGGGCCCGGCAAGAGACCAAAGGGGCACATTTTCCGGTTAAGTTCGATAAAATCTGTAGTGTGATCGTCTGCAAAGTGACGATGAGCAACAAATAACGGCGTATTTAATGTAAACAAGCGCAGGGCACCGTCAGATCAGACAGCCGTTGCAAGTGAGCATGATGATGAAACCTGACAATTTACAATGTATACCGCGA
>CALFCE010000150.1 GCA_937951215.1 uncultured Granulosicoccaceae bacterium | reverse complement strand
CCCCGATACTTTCCAGAAGTTCTTTGCTGATATCGAGATGTACACCAACAACTTTAACGGTACTGATCCGGAACAGTACATGAACAACTGGGGTTGTTCCCGAGTGCCCTCGCCTGCCAACAACTGGCTGGGTGAAAATATGCCGCGCTACTGCAATCCGGCCTACGATGAGCTACTGACCAAACTCGCCGGTACATCCGGTGTCGAGGAACGTGGAAAGATCGCTATCGAGTTAAACGATATGCTGATGCAGGAAGGTGCGATAATACCACTGATACATCGTGGCCGGGTTTCTGCCAAGTCCAACGCTTTGGCAGGGGTCGTCATGAACGCTTGGGATTCCGAGCTGTGGAACATCGCCGACTGGAGTCGCGCGAAGTAAGTGAAGCGGATATCAGCCAGCCTGGTTAGAGGCTGGCTGATTCCTTCCTTAGACACCTGACCTGCGCGTCCAGCCATGTTCAACTACACCATCAGGCGATTGCTGTTTGCGGTGCCCACTTTGTTGGTCATCAGCTTTATTATTTTTATCATTCTCGATCTTGCTCCCAATGATCCCACCGGCAACCTGCCGCTGACCATTCCACCGGAAGTACGGGAAAAAATCCGTATCTCGCTGGGTCTTGGCGAACCTCTGCATATCCGCTACATGAAGTGGTTGCAACAGTTCTTTATCAACGAACCACTGAACCTTATCGAGCAGTGGTTCAACGTCACCATTGGCGACAGCGAAAACAGGCTGCGCGTACAATCCTGGGCAACCCGCAGCCCGGTTGTCGATTTGATTGTTGAACGCATGCCGCAAACACTCTGGGTAGTCGGCATGTCCTACGTAATCGGTATACTGATAGCCGTTCCCATTGGTGTCATTTCAGCCTACAAACAGTACTCACTGTTCGATCAAATCGGTACTTTTATATCGATGGTCGGTTTTTCAGTACCCACCTTTTTTACCGGTTTGCTGATGATTGTTATTTTCAGTGTCACCTTGGGTTGGTTGCCGTCGATCTATGACACCACGCACAAGGTGACCGACCTGCCAAGTTTATGGTTTCAGATAAAACAAATGCTGATGCCAACCATGGTGCTGGCACTGTTTAACGCAGCACAGATTTCACGTTTTATGCGTGCTTCCATGCTTGATAACCTGTCGCAGGATTATGTCCGTACAGCACGGGCCAAAGGACTGAAAGAGAAAATCGTGTTGCTGGTTCACGTATTGAGAAACAGTTTAATTCCTGTGGTAACCGTTCTCGCTCTGGGTGTGCCGCAGATTTTTTCCGGGGCTATTATCACTGAGCAGATATTTCGTGTTAACGGTCTTGGACAGCTTCTGATCATCGCTATTCAAGGCGCTGATATCCCCACAGTGCAAACACTGACATTTATTTTTGCAGTGTTGATCGTACTGTTTAACCTGATCGCCGATATTCTGTACGGCATTCTTGACCCGAGGATTCGTTATGAATAATCCCGGCGTCAATGCGGTGAGTCACGACACTATCGATACCCGGCACCGATCATTGTGGAGCGATGTCTGGTACCAGTATCGCCAACACAAAGGCGCTTTGATCGGTACGGCTGTTTTTCTCCTGATTCTTTTCACTGTGCTGGTCGGTCCCTTCATCCATACCATCGACCCTCAGTTACTGGATATTCTGGATAAAAATCAGGGGCCTTCCCTGAAACATCCGATGGGAACCGACAACCTTGGCAGGGATACTCTGGCACAGGTAATGGCCGGAGGCAGGGTATCACTGGCCGTCGGGATTACCGCTATGCTGTTGTCACTGGTGCTGGGCACATTGATAGGCGTGATCGCCGGGTTCTACAAACGGCTTGACGGGCCACTGATGCGTTTAACCGATCTGTTTCTGGCGCTGCCCTTACTGCCCTTGCTTCTGGTCATTATCATGCTGTTCCGGGACCCGCTGAGGAGTGCCTTTGGCCCGGAAAACGGTATATTCCTGCTCATTGTGTTTATCATCGGTATTACCAGCTGGATGCAAACGGCCCGAATCGTTCGTGGAGATGTGCTGGCATTGAAAGAACGCGAATTCGTATTGGCGTCACGCAGTATCGGCACACCGGCGCGGCGAATTATCAGCCGTCATATTTTGCCCAACGTTTTAAGCCCTATTATGGTGTCAGCAACACTTGGCATTGCCAACGCGATTATCACTGAATCAGCGTTAAGCTTTCTGGGCCTGGGCTTTCCATCGGACTATCCGACCTGGGGCAGGCTGCTGTATGATGGCGCAAATTTTATGACACTGACCCCCGAACGTGTTATCTGGCCTGGCCTCGCGATATCCCTGACTGTGTTGAGCGTCAACTATATGGGTGACGGCTTGCGCGACGCTCTGGATCCCCGCATTAGAGGCCGCTAACAGACAAGCACGCAGCACACGGGTCAAAGTGATTTGCTCACGACGGGATCCACAGCTTTTCATTTCAGACAAAGAACCAGGATTTACATTCAATGAAACCAAATGATTTTCGCTATTGGCTTGAAAAAGCCTCGGCGTGGTCTGCTGAATACCGGGACACTGTCCAAACACATCCAGTCCGCTCACAACTCGCTCCGGGCACTATCACCAAGGCGATCGATCAGTCACCGCCTGAAGATGCCCATTCCATGGAGACGATATTCGATGATTTCAAGGAAATCATCCCGCCGGGAATGACCCACTGGCAACATCCGAGATTTTTCGCTTATTTTCCGAGTAATGCCGCCCCCGCAGCGGTTGTTGCAGAATTACTGGCAACGGCCATTGGCGCTCAATGCATGTTGTGGCAAACCTCCCCTGCCGCAACAGAACTTGAAGTCTGCATGGTCGATTGGCTCAGACAAGCTACCGGTTTGCCTGAAGAGTTCAAAGGTGTACTGCAAGATACAGCTTCCAGCGCAACCTTGTGTGCCATTCTTACCATGCGAGAGCTGGCTCTGGATTTTCAAGGGAATCAAAAAGGCCTGTTCGGAATGCCGCCTCTGCGGGTCTACGCATCAACGCGCACCCACTCTTCGATAGACAAAGCCATGTGGGTTGCAGGCCTGGGGCAGGACAATCTGGTCAAGATAGGCACCGATGAAAGCTATGCAATGAAACCCGATGAACTTCGAGAGATGATTGCAAGGGATCGCAAAAACGGACTAAAGCCCGCTGGAGTTATCGTGTGTGTGGGGGGTACTTCGATTGGCGCAACAGACAATGTTCGGGAAATCTGCAACATTGCCAAAGAAGAAGGTCTGTACACACACGTCGATGCAGCATGGGCGGGTTCAGCGATGATTTGTCCCGAGTACCGCGATTTGTGGGAGGGCATCGAGCTGGCTGACAGCATTGTGCTTAATCCTCACAAGTGGCTCGGTGCACCCATGGAATGCTCGACCCACTTTGTCAAAGACCCTGAAGCTCTGGTGCGGACCATGGCTATTCAACCGGAGTATCTTAAAACCTATGGCCAGGATGGCATTATCAATTTCAGTGAATGGGGATTGCAGCTCGGGCGCCGGTTCCGTGCCCTGAAACTGTGGTTTTTAATAAGGGCTTATGGGCTTGAGGGTTTGCGGCAGCGTATCCGCAATCACGTTAATTGGTCGCAGGAGCTGGCAGACAAATTGGCCGAAGAAAACGATTTCGAGATCATCACCGCACCGGTGTTGTCGCTGTTTTCGTTTCGCTACCATCCCATCGGCTGCAATGATGAAGCCGAACTGGATCGATTGAACCTTGAACTGATCACCCGCATCAACGATGAAGGCAATATCTATCTGACGCAAACCATTCATGACGGGAAAATGGTGATTCGGTTTGTCGCAGGGCAGTTTGATATGCAGAGAAGTGATATTGAAGAAGCGTATCAGAGCATTGTTTGCTCAGCCCGAACCACCGGAAGTTGACCGGTATCGACTTTGTTTTCTTCCAGAATGTCTTTCATCGTCTGTAGCAGTTCTGCTGGTACAACGGGTTTGTGAAGGAGTCGCATACCACTCTCACTGGCTTCTTTAACCCGCTCTGCCGAGGTGTCTCCAGTGACAATCAACGCAGGTATTTCCTGATTCATTTCTTCGCGGATCAGGTATACCGCGTCACTACCGGTTAGTCCGTCTCGCAGCCGGTAGTCAGCGATAATGATATCTGGTACCACATCGCGCTCCACCAGCTCTTTGCGAGCAGCTTCACCTGATTCGCTGGTGATAACGTCACAATTGGCCGTGCTGAAGGTGATTGCCATACCGTCTCTGATATCCTGCTCGTCATCGATTACCAGCACCTGCAACTTGCCCAGTGACTTTTTGCCCAAACTGCCATTAAACGGTTCAGCCCGATCTGCAGCAAGGCTGCTGTCACCGGCAGGCAGGTAAAGCAGAAATCGAGCGCCACGCCCGGGAGATGATTCGAAATCCATCTTGAGCTTCAACAATTCAGTCAGGCGTCTGACGATCGACAAACCGAGACCAAGTCCTTTGTTCCGGTCACGCTCAGGGTTATTCAGCTGATAATATTCCGAAAATATTTCATTGTGTTCCGCGGCAGGAATCCCCGGACCATCGTCAACAATCTCCAGCAGAATACCCCCGCCCTCTGGCTTCGAACCTCCTCTGACAAACACATTCAAGGCTGAATCAGGAGCATGAGTCAAAGAATTCCTTACCAGGTTTCTGAGGATTCTGTGTAATAGCAACCGGTCGGTAAAGACAAATTCGTCTGTATTGCCAAACAGCATATCTACATTGCGTTCACGCGCCGCTTCGCTAAATTCCTCTTTCACTTCATTGAGCAAAGCCTGCAAGTCAAAGTGCTCGGTTTTTACTTCCACCACACCGGCATCGAGCCTGGATATATCCAGCAGGCTGTTAAACAGTCCGTTAAGCGCCGAGGTAGACTGCCGGATTTTATCCAGTAGACGCAAACCTTCAGGTTCATGAATATTCTTTTCAAGTGAATTAAGAAAAAGCCCCAGCGCATGTAATGGTTGTCGCAGGTCATGACTGGCAGCAGCGACGAAACGATTTTGCGCTTTGCGCTCAACTTTGCCACTTCTCAGCTCTTCCACAACCCGGGTCAGCTGCTCATGTGCGGTGCGTAACTCTTCGGTCGATTTAAGTTCGCGCTTGCGAGCCCTCCAGAGCAGCAAAAGAAAACTGCCCACCGCAATACCCAGAACCGCACCCAGTGCTGCATAGGCTCTGTTTAACAGTCGAATACGGATAGCTGCATCGTCTCGCAGTGAAGACTGACGCTGAAAATGCCTATTGCTGAGGTTTATATTCTGCTGTCTCAGTTCACGAGTAGATTTCAGCAGACTCTGAATATGGGTTTCGGACAGTTGCACATCCGGCTTCATCAAGCTATCGGCATCCAGTGCAAATTGCCTGGAATTGGTCACAAACTCGGATATTTCAGGCCAGGTTCTGTCTTTTTGAAATTGCTGCAAGGTGACAAAAGCACTCCACAGGATATCAAAACGCTTCATATACTCCTTTTTGAATGCAGCTTTTTTCTCAACATCCTGTTCACCACGGTAGTCGGAAATAGCTGTAATAAACTGGGAGAGGTTACCGGTATTCTGGTTGGTGTAATTAAAAACCCCGATACCATACTGACTGATGCTGGAGCGAGCCTTGTTGCCGTGATAAGCAACGTACAACATCAACACTGCAGAAATCAGCGCTGCCCCCAGGGACAGGAACAATAGAAACCGGGTCCTCAATGCAACTCAATCTTGATCAGTTGCCATATGGCCATTGCCCGGTTGGCTTGTGTATCAAGCTCCGGAAAATCATCGAACGGAAACATCAACCACAAAGGACCAAGATCGCGCGTACTAAGGTACTTGCCTTCTTTTTTGTAGGCGATGATTACCGGGTACTTGTCAATATCCACATTGGCAAATTCGATAATGTAGTCATCGAGCGCACTGGCCTTGAATTTATTAGATGATGCTTCGACGGCTTCGAGTAGATCATTTACCCGGACACCCGACCACGTCTCTTTCTTGTCGGTCCAGGGGGTGTTGGTGACGAATTCAGTCACTGGCATGCTTTCAATCTGGCTGAGATCAAGCCGCAAGGCGTCCTCGCTATTCAGGCTGCCAACCTTGCCTGTTATCTCGATAACGACTTCTCCTTCGGGAGCGGCAAACTCTCTTGCCTGCAACGGCATAACTGCCAAGGCAAACAACAAGCCGCTGATACACAGGCGAAGCCACCCGACCCCACCGGAAACCGAAGAACCCGATCTTGAGCTCCAGGCAGTCAGGGCACGGATTCGCAGCGCAGTGGACAGGAGTAAATTGGATCGGGAAGCTACAGCCAGCATCGGTCAGGTACACGTTAGGCAAAGGGACCGCATAATGATAACGCTACGGTGCCATGGGCGGCAAATACACACCGCACAAACAGTAACATGCGCTAATAGGTGTTGAACAACTCACCACAAAAGCGCCTGCACCTGCTCCTGCGTGATAACTTGCAGGCCAGGCTTGTGTTGTCACAAAAACGGCAATTCACACAGCTGACCGCGACTGGTGTCTCCATCAGGCAACTCGACGTCCACCTCCATGCCACTTTGGGCACTCCGGCACACCAGAGCCAGGCCGATATTAGCGCTCAATCTGGGAGACCACGCATAAGCTGTCATATGCCCTTTGATCTCATCGTTGACTCGCACAACACCTTTGCTGTCATAGAGGCCAAATGGCTCTTTTCGGTCCAGCACCACCCCAAGCTGGTGGCGTTTCGGGCCTTCTGCGGCCACTTTGCGCAACGCTTGAATGCCAATAACATCATCAGGGGCATCAAGATCAATGTAACGTTCGAGACGGACCTCGAACGGATTGGTGTCATCATCGGTATCACCTCCCCAGGACAGCAACCCGCTCTCAACCCTTTCCGAAGGGTTCGGGTTACCCGGCCCAATGCCAAATTCCTTTCCAGCCGTCGCGACTCTATCCCAGAGTTGATTGCCTTTGCTGCCATCCATCAGGTAGAGCTCGAAACCGCCCTGGCGCGACCAGCCAGACCTTGCCACCAATAGCGGAATATCGTCCAGCATCATTTGCCGAAAACCAAAATGCCGCAGGGCTACCGCTTCCTCGCCCAAAAGCTTGCGTACAACATCGTTGGCAAACGGGCCTTGTATAGCCATCGGAGAGACATCAGGCTCAAACACATCAACCTGCAGGGAACGTTCAGCGGCAACACATTGCGCCCACAGTTTTACGTCACTGTCAGCTATGGAGAGCCAGTAGCGATCTTGCGCGAGTTTCAGCAGGATTGGATCGTTGATCAGTATCCCCTGATGATTGCACAGCGCGACATACCAGCCGGCACCCTCTCTCAAGCCCTCAAGCTTTCTCGGGGTCAAAATTTGCGCCAGACGCGCAGCATCCGGCCCCCGCAATTCAACTTGCCGCTCTACCGCAACATCCCACATTGCAACACCATTGATCAGTCGATCATATTCGGCAGCTGCATCTCCATAACCGGTTGGCATCAACATATGGTTGTAGGCAGTGAAACTTCGCACACCAGCCGCCACGGTAGAATCAAAAAAAGGGCTGCGCCGGACTCTTGGTGAGGGTGAAATCGAATAGCTCATTGTGGTTGCAAACCTCGGTAGTCATGCCCGGTAGCGGACCGCCGTCTGCCGACAGACCGCCCTGACAGAGTCATCGTTGATCAATCACCCCTGAAGTTTCAAGCAACTGGATATTAAAGAATCGGACAAGTCTTCCATGCCGGAAGGCGATGGCGCAGGCAAAGCCCTTGGGAACAGTTACAGAGGTAATAAAGCGCGGATGGTAAATCTGCGACACGCAGGCTGCGTATCCATATGCGTCACCTGTGGGTGCAAATTTACTCTACAGAGGGCAGCAGCTTGAGTGCAGACCTGACAACCTGCGGTACTTACAGGGTGTTAAACCGGGTGTTGAACCGGTCTCTCTTAGCCTGAGCAGTTGGAAACCTACAACAAGCTGGCAAAATACCTCGCCACACCCTCTGCTCCGGGATCAACAACACCCTGCAGAGATTGCTCAGGTACATAGGCGGAGCGGCCTGCCTTGGCAATCCCCATGGTGGCTGTCAAATCTGCGCCTGCCCGGGCGGCATCAGCGGCTTCTTGCAAGGCTCCACCCCGGCTGAGCACCTCAAGTGCAGGAGCCAAGGCATCGATCATGGTGCGGTGGCCACGCCCGGCACCACCATAGTCCTGCATCCTGGACAGACCCGCATTCAGCGCCTCAGGCAGCGCGCTGCCTTTGGCAGATGCATCCGCTGCTGAAGCAAAGAAGATGGCCATCAACACCCCGCTTGAACCACCCATACTGGTGCCAAGTTCATCACCGATGGTTCTCAACAAGGCCGTTTCATCAGCAAGGGGGAATTCCGACAGGCGAGCTTTTAGTGCGCGAGCAGCAGCGGCAAGTGTTGAACCGGTATCGCCATCGCCGGTTTTGGCATCGAGGGCATTGAGGTCAGCCTCCATCGCCAAAAACGTATCGCAGCTACGCTCCATAAACTGGCGTCTTTCGGCGTTGTCACTTGCGACCGGTGCAGCTCGTTCAAGCCCTGCCGGCATACCGATAACACTGACAGTAGAGGGTTGCTGCATCTCTGGCCATGGCAACGGTTCAACTTCAGACTGCATCGCTTCTACCCATTCTGCTTTGGCCGGTAACAGTGAGACGGAAAACCCGTGCATGTTAAGCGCCGTCATCAGAGGCGCAGGACCAATCACGCCTTTGATCGATGATGCGCTCTGTCCGTTGAGAATCATATTTGCCAGCACGCTCATTTCCAGCGGAGTGGTCGCACCGAGATTATTGAGCAACATAAGATGTTCACTGGATTCGGTACTGGCCAGTAGCGCAGTCATCACCGTGTCACAGAGAGATTTTGCGTCAGTGAAGGTTTCAGTTTTTACTCCGGGTTCGCCATGAATGCCCAAACCGAGCTCCACCTTTCCGGCTGCGATGCGCTGCTCGGCCTCAGCTCCAGGCACATCACAGGATGACAAGCTGGCCCCATACGAAACCGCGCTGGCAGCAACTTCCCGTGCTGCACTCGCGACCGACTCCAGAGACTCACCACGTTCCGCGAGATAACCGGCAATTTTGTGAACAAACAAAGTGCCTGCGACTCCACGCGGCTGGGCTATATCGGGTAACGCAATGTCATCCGCCACCACCACCATCTCCACGCGTTTACCCTGGGCTTTGGCTCGTTCTGCAGCCAAACCGAAATTAAGCCGATCACCGGTGTAGTTTTTCACAATCAGCAGACAGCCAGCATCACCGGTCACTGCCAGAATGGCGGCGAGCACAGCATCGACACTGGGGGATGCAAAGACTTCACCGCAAACCGCAGCGCTTAGCATGCCACGCCCGACAAAAGCACCGTGAGCTGGCTCATGCCCGGAACCACCACCCGAAACCAATGCCACCTTGCTACCGTCAAGCTCGGAGCGCAACACGACCTTGATATGGGGGTAACCATCAAGGCGCGCTTGAGAGCCCAGCAGTAACCCGCCGTCAATCGCTTCTGTGACCAGTTGTTCTTTTTGATTGATAAATTGAGCCATGACTATTTTCCTGCGTTGGCACTCGCACCGTACATCACAATCCGTTCGTAACCTTGAATCAGATT
>CALFCE010000149.1 GCA_937951215.1 uncultured Granulosicoccaceae bacterium | reverse complement strand
CGAGCCGAAGCCCGAGCCGAAGCCCGAGCCGAAGCCCGAGCCGAAGCCCAAGCCGAAGCCCAAGCCGAAGCCTGAGCCGAAGCCCGAGCCGAAGCCTGTGGCAGAGACTTCAGAACCGGTTGAATTGCAAAGCACCACAATCAGCATCGAAGCCACAACGGCGGCCACCAACAACTACCGCGACAGCCTGAGGTCTGCGATCGAGCGACAACGAAGGTATCCCAAGCGCGCATCCCGGAAAAAGCAGCAAGGTACTGCCATCGTTGGTTTCAGGATATTTGCAGATGGACTGATATCGGATATCACACTGCTTTCTTCGTCAGGATTTAAAATGCTTGATAAGGCTGCTATGGAAACGGTAGCCAAAGTGGGTCGTTTCGATGCCTTTCCACCCGAAATAAACAGTAATTCACTGTATCTGGAATTACCCATTCAATTTAAATTACGGTAGATTGGTCTTGCTCTGACAGAACACGGCGTGCAACCCCACCATGGCAATCACATCACTCGGCTATATCGGTATTCGCTCCAACAGGCTTGACGACTGGTCAAGCTTTTCCACCGGGATCCTTGGCATGCAGCCAGTTGATCGCGCGGGCAAAGTATCTGCCTATCGAATGGATGACAAGAAACAGAGATTAATTGTGTCCGATGAGCCAGGTGACACGCTGGCCTATCTCGGCTGGGAGGTGGATTCACCCGAAGATCTTGACCACTATGGCGCAAAACTGGAGCAAAATGGCTGCGCAGTCGAACAGGGCAAACGAGCCCTCTGCGAACAACGTTGTGTCAGTTCCCTGATCCGCTTTAACGATCCGGACGGCAACCGCATAGAACTGTTCCATCATCTGGAGTCTTCATCAGCCCCGTTCATTCCGGGCCGCCCGGTCTCGGGTTTTAACACCGGCCCCTATGGCATGGGCCACGCCGTATTACATGCAACCAACACCGAAGCTCTGCTGACATTTTATGTGGATGTGCTCGATTTTAAAGTCAGCGACTACGGTCTTTCACCTTACCCAATGTATTTTTTTCACGTAAATGGCCGTCATCACAGTTTTGCCATTCTTGGCAGCGGCTCAACTGGCTTCCATCATTTTATGGTCGAGTACGGCAATCTTGACGATGTCGGTCAGGGGTATGACATCGCCCAGCTCGACCAGGATCGTATTGCCTACACGCTGGGTCGTCATACCAACGATTATATGACTTCGTATTACGCCAACACACCCTCGGGCTTTTTTGTGGAGAGTGGCTGGGGTGGGCGCATTATCGATACCGATACCTGGCAAGCGCATGAAACGAACTGCGGCCCGAGCTTCTGGGGACATGAACGACTTTATCTAAACGAGCAGGATCGCACCACCATGCGGGAGATGCGGATGCAAACAGCGGCTGACGGACTACAAGCACCGCCTGTTATTGAGTGCCCGTGGTTGTACCAAACTCAGAAAAACCGCTAATGTTCTATACACGCGAACTGAACACCACCCCAATCCAGGCTCACACGGTCTTTTTCCGTCGCCATGCAGCCTGAGCGACACACCACTGCTGATATCGTTGTCACCGGTCTGGGACCGACAGGTTCAACACTCTGCAATCTACTCGGAGGTCTGGGCCTGAGTGTGCTCGCACTGGACCAGGAAGCCGATTTTTACCCCCTGCCACGCGCAGTCCATTTCGATGATGAAATCATGCGTGTGTTTCAAAACATCGGGCTCTCAAATGAGATCAATGACAAGGTACGCTACAACCCCGGTATGCGCTTTGTGGATGCCGAAGGTAACACTCTGGTCGACTGGCCACGTCCGGCGGGGTTAACCGGAAACGGCTGGCGCAGTAGCTACCGTTTCCATCAACCCGATCTGGAGCGTTGTTTGAGCGACGGTCTAAAACGTTTCCCGAATGTACAAATAAAGCGACAACATCGCTTGCTAACGGCATCAGAAAACAATGATGCAGTAAAAATAGAGCATCAATGTCTGGCAACAGAACAGAATTATTCCACGACTTGCCAGTATTTGATCGGATGTGATGGCGCTAATTCTTCGGTCCGACAGTTAATGGGAGCCTCTGTGGATGATCTTGGTTTCCATGAACGTTGGCTGGTTATCGATGTACAATTAAAGCGTGATCGCCCGGACCTCGGCGATGTGACAATCCAGCACTGTAACGCTGATCGGCCGGCGACCTATGTCAGGTGCCCTGGCAACCGAAGACGTTGGGAACTGACACTGCGTGACGATGAAGCCACCCACGACGCATGCGATCCCGAAAACATCTGGATCTGCCTGCAGCCATGGATTACGCAACAAGATGCGGAGATCGAGCGAGCCGCGGTGTATACCTTTCGCTCACAGCTGACCAGCCACTGGCGACGTGGACGGATGCTGCTGGCCGGTGATGCAGCCCACTTGATGCCCCCGTTTATGGGACAGGGAATGTGCACCGGCATCCGCGATGTGGCAAATCTGGCCTGGAAGCTGGCCATTCTGATCAGCAACGTTAAAGGTGATCAGCAAATCAATGAGAATTTGCTTAAAAGCTACCAGCAAGAGCGCTACTCACATGCCAAACAATACATCGATCTTTCCGTGCAACTAGGGCAGCTGATCAATACACACGGCACTGATAACACCTTGGCGACCCTGCAGCTTGACAAGGCATCCACCATGAAAAGCCCCGCCCCTCAACTTGGCAGAGGAATGCAAGCAGGTGATACCACGCACAGCGGTAAACTGTTTCCGCAATGCGTGCTAAACGACGGGCAGTGGCTGGATACAACGTCACCCTATCGACCAATGGTCATCATGGATCCGGACTTTGCCAGAGAAATTGGCCTTGATGTCAGCCAGAACCTTGACAAGCTGCCGATTGATGCCCGAATTTACTCTATTGCGGATCATACAGAGCTAAACGCAATCTTCAGGCAATTTGACTGCAAACTCATCGTGGTGCGGCCGGATCGATATATTCTCGGTGCTGCCAACAATCGGCAACAATGGCAGCAGCTCATCGCTACCGGTATTTTTTAACAAGCTGAATTTTTAAAACAGGAATACGATCATGACGATGCCAGGCAAGCCAATCTCATTTATCGCGACCAGCAAACCAACGGAATCCCGACACTTCTATGAAACGACACTGGGCCTTGCTTGCCTGTCGGAGGACTCATTTGCAATCGTGTTTGACCTCGGCAGCACCACCCTGCGAATTCAAAAAGTGGAATCCATCCCGCCAGTCGATTTTACCGTCTTGGGCTGGGAAGTAAGCGACATCAAAAGCTGTGTTGCTCAATTGACAGGCAACGGTGTGCAGTTTGAAAAGTTCGCACAGCTGCCACAAGATGATGCAGGTATCTGGTCCTCCCCAAGCGGTGCTTCCATTGCGTGGTTCAAGG
>CALFCE010000148.1 GCA_937951215.1 uncultured Granulosicoccaceae bacterium | reverse complement strand
CATCAGAGGTGGGTGTGCTGGTCAGCCCCTCTACTACCGGGACCTCCCAGTAAGAGCCACAAAGTCTGCCGATGGTGGCCCCCAGTATGCCCCACCCCGTTAACCCGTCAGGCTCCTGCTCAACAACGAAACGACGGGTCGCCATACGGTGTTGATCCAGGTGTAAACCATATCGCGGTGTGAAACCCGTCAATGCAGCCGCCAGCGCAGACGGACCGCCTTCAAAATTGGATCGGGCACCACAAACGCTGTTGGAGTAAATTACCACCCCGGTATCGCCAAAGGCGACATGATCACCATAAACCGGGGGCATGATAGTCTGATAGTTAATGCAGGTATTGGTTAACGCGATGCCGAGGCTCTCACAAGCAACAATAAAACGCCTCTCCAGATTGGCCATGGCCTCAGTCTGACCCAGCGGGTCATAGTAGCTCAGGTCCACTCCACGTGGATCAGTAATCAGCGGAACCGCCAGTATGCGATCAAGCATCGGTTGCGCTGCAAATTTTTCAAAAAAGGCAACACCGGCTTCCCCGAGCGATTCCGGGTCAGCCATCATATGGGCCTGGCTGACCGCGACCATATCGGTCGCATCAAACATTCGACCCACTTGCAGCTGATGTTGAACAGCCCACTGACGCGCCTGACCCAGATCACCAGCCAGCATCGCCTGCAGCTCTGTATCCAGTGCTTCAACCTTCAATATTGCAGCCCCAAATGCTTTTACCGTAACTGAAGTTAACGCAGCGCGTCGATTTCTTCATCGGTGGGGAATCGGTTCAAGGCTTTTTTCGAAAATTTCAATTCCCCGTCACAGATGATTTCAAAAACGCCACCCCCACCTTCAATCAATTCAACTTCATGCTCTGTTCCATCTACTAACCGATCTCTCGCACGGAGAGCCTTGGGTTCGTAGTTTCACTGCATGCAATATTCAATAGACACTTTCATGATTATTTCTCCGCTTCAGATGTTTTTACGCGTGAACTTTTACGCGCTGAACTGAAATCCTAGCATAGACACGATACACAGTCGCACCAGCACAGCCCTGACCCTTAACCAGTGAGCCCTTTGTACAGAAAGTACAGCGCGCCCAACAGGATCACAACTTCCAGAAACACGGTATGTACCCGCACGGGCGTGCGCCTGACCACCCATCGACCCAATCGGTGACCGGGAATGGTAAAAAGACCGATAAAAATACCAGCCAATGCCAACTCCCTGGTTAAAAGTGGAGAAAACCCGAACACTGCCGTTTTAACAATGTTCAGCGTAACCCCCATCACCGCCGTGGTTGCCAGCAGCGCTTCTCCGGCCAGACCGACACCCAGCAAAAAAGGCCCGAGCAGCAGGCCTGCACCAAAGCTGGTGCCTGAAATAAAACCGTAGGGGATTGCCACCAACATCAATGCTTTTCGAGGCACCAGGATTTTGTGTTTTGCGAGTAGCCGGCGCAGCGGTAGTGTGATGACAAGGAAAACGCCCAGAAAAACCGCCACCCCGCGATCATCGAGGTTAAGGTAGAAAAATACCCCTAACAGGATAAAGGGCACAGCTGCGGCAGCGAGATAGCCAAAAGCGGCCCAATCTACCGAGTTTCTGAAGAGCCAGGCTCGGGATGCATGGCTGACCATCATAGCGATGGCAATGACAGGCACCGTCGCCTTGATACCAATAACAGGAGCAGCCACGATGGCCAGCATCAAACCACCGGCAAATCCACCTATGCTATGCAGCGCGGCTGTAACCAGTGCGGCAATGGCCAGATAACCCAGCGAATAAAGATCCAGCACAGTTTATGGAAGACCAGCTATCCAGTGGCGAATCTTAGGCCTCCCAGGGCATGGACCAGGTTTTCACATTGGTAAAACTCTTCATCGCCTCGATAACGCCTTCTTTGTAACCGAGGCCTGAATCCTTGATCCCACCAAACGGCGACATCTCGATTCTGTAGCCGGGAACTTCCCAGATATTGACCGTCCCCACATTCAATGTACGAATGTAAAACTGCATACGACTGAAGTTGTTGGTACAGACTCCGGCCGAGAGGCCAAATGCGGTGCTGTTGGATATCCTCGCTACGGCTTCATCATCGTCAGGAACACGAACGATCGGTACCACCGGACCGAACGTTTCTTCCCGCACTAACTCCGCGTCAAAAGGAACATGATCAACGACAATCGGTGGCAGCAAGGCACCGCGTCGTTCCGGGTGATACAGAATGGAAGCGCCCTGCTCACCTGCAGCCAAAACACGGTTTTCGAACATTTCGGCTGCCTGCTCATGCACCACCGTACCGAGGTCAGTATCCGGATCCATAGGATTGCCGAACTTGATTTTCTTGGCGCGTTCGAGAAGCATTTCCGAGAGCCTGTCAGCCACAGATTCCTGCACCAGAATACGCTTGACAGCGGTGCATCGTTGGCCTGAGTTTTTGGTTGCACCGGCAATCGCAAGGTCAGCAGCTTTAGCCAATTCATCATCATCAAGGTCATTAAGTACAATTAACGGATCATTGCCGCCAAGCTCAAGCACTGTTCGCTTGTAACCTGCCGTCTCCGCAATCAACTTGCCGACCGGCACTCCACCAGTGAAGGTAATTAATTCGGCATGTTCATTGGAAATCATTTCCGGACCGATTTCAGTCGGCAGCCCGGTGAGTACAGAAAACATCTCCGGGGGTAAACCTGCCTCATACAGGATATCGGCAAGTAACAAGGCCGTCATCGGAGTCAGCTCGGTTTGCTTGCACACCATGCAATTGTTGGTCGCCACGGAGGGTGCAATCTTGTGAGCCACCATATTCAATGGGTGGTTAAACGGGGTAATGGCTGATATCGCTGTGAGCGGCTCACGCATGGTAAAGATTTTTCTGGCTTTGCCTTGCGGCGTCAGATCGCACGAAAAAATTTGCCCGTCATCCTGAATACACATCTGGCCGGCCAGGGTAAAGACATCATAGGCCCGACCAATTTCGTATTCGGAATCCTTTTTTGACAAACCCAACTCCATGGTAATCAGGTCGGAAAGCTCCTGCTTGCGATCAACAATAATATCGGCAGTTCTAAACAGGATTTGTTGCCGTTCGTAGCGGGTTAACTTGGGTTTGTAGTCGGCAGCAATTTTAAACGCCTGTTTCGCATGTTCAGCTTGCCCGGCCGGTACCGTTCCCATCACCTCACCGGTGTAGGGGTAAATCACATCTATCGTCTGTTCAGCATCAACCTTTTTACCCGCTATGCGCATCGGCTCATGTCGGAGACTGGTTACGGCCTTTGGTGATTCGCTCATTGTGATTACTCTTCTTTCAACGGTTGAAACATCTTCGCACTGTGCTAGTGACGGGCAGGATGTCGAAACGGGTTACCGGGATTAGATACCCACTCAGCTGGCCGAGCCAGAGGCCGCCACAGCTGCAAAGTAAAATGCATCGTAGTTGCGTAACTGTGGCGACGTCGGCAAGTCAGCGATGACCCTGTTGACGATAAACGGTACCTGCTGTTCGGTCAGACCGCCATGCGAACGCAGTGGCTCATTCAAGCCGGAAAGATCATGCTCCGATTCTGACGTACCGACTGTTTTGTTTTCAGTCGAAATAATAACCATGTCGCCAATTCTGTCCGGTGGCAGGTCGTACCGTTTACACGCTTCAGCCCGGTCAAGTACCTCCATGATGCCATCAAGAGCCGCTGTTTTTTCAATGATCGACGCCACATCTGTGTTATCTGGCAAATACGCGGTAGCGTAGGAACCAAGCGCACCGTGATGCACAACATAAGGGTCGGTAATCGGCAAAATAACTTTCGCAGCGGCTTTGCCTAACCACTCATCCATATAATCCTGCAGATAAACGACATCGGGCTCACCGTCTGACGTGTGCTTTGGTTTCATACCATGATCGGCGGTAATAACGATGGCAGCGCCCATTTGATCCAGCTCGTCCAGGTATTTGTCAAACATGGTATAGAACGAAATTGCATTGGCATCTTCAGGTGCATATTTATGCTGCACGTAATCGGTTGTGGTCAGATACATCACATCCGGCTTAAACTCCTTCAGCAACTTGACCCCGGCGGCAAAAACAAATTCTGACAACTCGGCTGAATAAACGTCCGGTACGTCACGACCCAACCAAACGGAGGCATTTTCGACACCGTGCTCCTGTAAGGTCGTTTCGGAAGAACGCTCGGAAGAAAAACAAATCGCACGCTTGTCATCGAACTCCAATCCATGCCCCAACAGCGCACGCAGCTTGTCTTTTGCGGTCACTATGGCGACTTTGGCACCGGCATCGTAATAGGTCTTGAAAATGGTAGGTGCTCGCAAAAAGACCGGATCATTCATCATCACAGCATCACCGCTTTGCGGATCATAGAGGTAATTTCCGCAGATACCATGAACGGCTGGTGGGCGTCCTGTAGCAATTGACATGTTATTGGGATTGGTAAAACTCGGGATAACACTGTCGGCAATTCGGTCAGTGCCTTTTTGCTTGATGCGGGTTAGCGCCGGCATTTCACCGGTTGCCATCGCTTGTTCCAGATATTCCGGCTCACAACCGTCAAGACAGATGACGATCAAAGGTTGGGTCGGGATGGCATAGTCGCGATCATTGACTGACACACTCTTGCTGGGTTGAGCCATGGTTATGCTTCCTTGGGGCTGGTCTGGGCGGTACGGGGCGTACACATTGCCATCATCAGCGGGTTCTGATCTGATGTTTTAATCACATGCGCTATGATACCTTATTCTCCCCAAACTGGCTTACTTCGCTGGTGTTTTCAGAGCCGTTTGGAGTTGCCTGCTCGCTCTAGCGTCATTTCAACCAGGGGTCTCCACTCAGGTCGCCGAATTGTTGATCAAAACGCGATTGTGGTACTCAATATACAGCGCCAGATGATCCTCCAGGCGCTCGTTTTTTTTCGTTGTGCACCAGGTGCGACGTGCCAGCCGATTGATCCTGGCCCTTAACATCGCGAGGGTATGATTGACGGTGAACAGCGGATCAAATTGCGTCTTTTTCATTTCTCCCTGACCGGTCACGCAGCCTCGTATGCTTTTAAAGCGTTGGTGATTCGCATCCGGAAAGTGTTTTCTGATCGCCGCTGGATAGCGTTTATGTTCATCGGTTCCGAT
>CALFCE010000147.1 GCA_937951215.1 uncultured Granulosicoccaceae bacterium | reverse complement strand
AGAACAGAAAAAATGGGAGCGAGAGATCGTTGAATTGGCAGAGGCTTATAAAACGCAAAACAACAAAACAGCTGACGATAGCATTGCAGGGCAAACCATCAGGCTGGGTGGCAAAAGTTTGATCGTGACTGCGTCACCGCTGGCCACGTCCGCCCTTCAGCCAGAGGATTAAACTGTGCCATGCACTGGTCTGTGCACTACCTGATCAAATCCTGCCCGATTTCCGCCCAATATCTGCCCAATGGTGGCTCAATGTTGGCCCAATGTTGGCTTAGGCGGATTCAGAATCTGCGTGAACAAGAAAATCAAAGTCACAGCCTTCGGGAGCTTGTAAAACTGTTTTGCTATAGAGTGCTTTGTAGCCTCGAAGCGGAGGTGTGATCTTGGGTTTGTTTTGCAAACGTTCAGCGATGGTATTGTCATCCACCAGCAAATCAATTCTCTTGTTCTTCACGGAAAACCGAATCTTGTCGCCATTTTCTATCGCGGCAAGCGGTCCACCAATGCCAGCCTCTGGTGAGATGTGCAGGATGATGGTGCCAAACGCTGTGCCTGACATCCGCGCATCGGAAAGTCGAACCATATCTTTAACGCCTCGCTGCGCCAGCTTCTTCGGGATCGGCAGATAACCTGCTTCCGGCATGCCGGCTGCAATCGGGCCCGCGTTTTTCAGAACCAGAATATCGTTTGCTTCCACATCCAGATCCGGGTCATCAATGCGATTGGCAAGGTCCTCCAGATTTTCGAATACCACGGCACGGCCTTCGACTTCAAACAACGCAGGCGTGGCAGCAGCGCGCTTGAAAATTGCACCATCAGGCGCGATGTTGCCCTTGACGTTGATGAGTCCGCCGACGTCCGAAATCGGTTTGTCACTGGATTTGATGGTGGTTCGGTCAACCCAGTCAAGTGGTTCATCGAGCACCTCGGCCAGCGTTTGACCGGTGACATTGACAGTGTCGAGGTGCAGCAGGTCTTTGAGTTCGTGTAACACAGCTCGCATGCCACCGGCGGCGAAAAAGTCTTCCATATAGCCTTCACCCACCGGTTTCAAATTGACCAGTACCGGTGTTTCGTCCGAAATTTCATTAATCCGTTGATCAGAGATTCTGATACCCCGGCGACCGGCCACAGCGGTCAAATGGACGATGGCGTTGGTCGAGCCACTGATGGCCATCAAAACACGGAACGCATTTTCAACAGATTTTTCGGTGATGAGGTCACTGGGCAGGATTGGTTTTTTGATCAGTTCCACAATGGCTGTGCCTGATTCCTCCGCTGCGACCAGCCGTGCGGAATGCACTGCCGGAATCGCTGCTGAGTCAGGTAATGACATGCCGAGCGTCTCTGCAATACAAGCCATGGTGCTTGCAGTACCCATCACGCCACAACTGCCAGCGGTGGTTGAGAGCTTCCCTTCTATTGTGGAAATTTCTGCCTGATCAATTTCGTTAGCACGAAATTTCGCCCAGAACCGACGGCAGTCAGTGCAGGCACCGAGCCGTTCTCCACGGTGCCTGCCGGTTGACATCGGGCCGGTGACCAATTGAATGGTTGGAATATTGGCAGAGGCTGCTGCCATTAACTGCGCCGGTACGGTTTTATCGCAACCGCCAATCATCACTACCGCATCCATCGGTTGCGCGGTGACCATTTCTTCGGTATCCATCGCCATCAGGTTGCGATACACCATGCTGGTCGGATTGAGAAAGACTTCGCCCAGTGAAATTGTCGGGAAAGCGCGGGGCAGGGCCCCGGCTGCCAGCACACCACGTGACACTGCATCGACCAGATCGGGCATGCTGCGATGACAGTTGTTAAAACCTGACGGGGTCATGGCAATGCCGACAATTGGTTTGTCCAGCATGGTGTTTGAGATACCCATCGAGCGGGCGAACGATTTACGCAAGTAAGCGGCGAACTCGTTGTCGCCATAATTGGTCAGACCGCGGGTCAATCCTTGTTTTTTTGTCATGGTGTATGCTCGGTTGCAGTGACTTGTTTGGACAGCCACTCTATAAGAGATTGTGTTTGCGGGTTTTGCACCCGGCTGGCAGAAGACAGAAACGTATAACCGTAGCCGTGGAGGCTTTCTGCAAACGGGCAAACCAGCAATCCGCTATTCAATTCGTTGATCATCATGTCATCTGCCAGTATCAAGCCTTGCCCGTCAATAGCCGCCTGAACGCGAACATTGGCATCGCTGATGACGCGCCTCGGGTTGCTGAGAGCGCAGGTCGCTTGTTCGCTTTTGTTGACGAGATCTGTTGGCCTGGTTTTGACTTGGTCTGCCTCTGCAGCTGCCTCACCAAACCATGCCTGCCACATATCCAGTTGGCGATCTTCACATAAAAGCGGGATGCGGGTGAAGGGTGGTTCGGCAAGGTGGCGGGCATTGCGAGTGGCACCGGCATCGATTGAGTAACGCTCCAGCAATTGCGGGCTGGCTACAGGGTATAGCGCCATCGGTATCTCGCCAAACTGGTTGGGTTCAGGCCTGGTATGGCACGGCCCCCAACGAATGGCAATGTCAACATCCGTGAGTTTGAAATCCGCTGCATTGACCGAATGCTGCAGCAATACATTGACCTGTGGATAGTGTTCGTTGAATGCGCTGATATGCCTGGACAACCAGCGCGCTGCAACATAGGTGGTAACGGCTATTGTAATACCGGTTTGCCTGTTGTTTTCTTGCAGCCGATTCAGTGTTTCGCTCAAATCGCTAAACAGGCTCTGCGTTGTTTGCAGCAGCATTTGACCACCGTCTGTCAGATAGACCTGCCGCACGGATCGTTTAAACAAATCGTACTGCAAATGCTCTTCGAGCTTTCGAATCTGATAACTTACCGCGCCCTTGGTTATACAAAGCTCATCGGCTGCAAGACTGAAACTGAGGTGTCGTGCGGCAGATTCGAACGCTTTGAGCCCGTCGAGTGGGGGTAGATAATGTTTCATTGGCTGGACAATGGTTTAACAAAATTAAACCATAAAGCAGAATATTCAGTTTGTCACCCACCCGATTTTTGTTGAATATGGGCAAAACCTAAGGAGTGCTGATGAATCAGACTGTTAAATCGCATGCGCGAGTGGTGGTGATTGGGGGTGGTATCGCCGGGTGCTCAACCCTGTACCACCTGACACGGGAAGGTTGGACCGATGTTGCCCTGGTTGAACGGGACGAACTGACGTCGGGTTCAACCTGGCATGCCGCTGCGCAGGTGACGCAATTTGGTGGTAACCAAACCATGATTGGCCTTAAGCGTCACAGCATTAATTTGTACCGTGAGCTGGCCGCTGATCAGCAGCATCCGTTTGCCTATCATATTACGGGTGGTATGCGCACCGCATACACTCGTGATCATCTGGATACCTATCACTACCATGTCGGGCTGGCGCGGGGCATGGGCGTGGAGATGGAGGTGATTGATGCGGCGGAAGTCGGTCGCCGCCATCCGCTTTTGCAGACAGACAAGTTGCTTGGAGCCTGGTGGGATCCGCTTGATGGCTATATTGATCCTGCGGGCATTACGCAGGCTCTGGCGCGCAAGGCTCGTGAGGCGGGTGCCGAGGTTTATCGATTCAATCCGGTTGAGAGCATTAGCCGAAGCGATAGCGGTGAATTTGTTGTGCATACTCAAAACGGTGATATCACCTGCGAGAAAGTGGTCAATGCCAGCGGCTACCGGGTCAACGAGGTGGGCCGCATGCTCGGTGTGGAGCATCCCGTGACATCGATGGAGCATATGTATTTTCTGACCGACAGCATGCCGGAAATAGAAGCGCTGGATTTTCAGGTGCCGGTGATTCGTGATCCTCATGATGACTTTTACAGCAGGCAGGAGAAAAAAGGCTTGCTGGTGGGTGTGTACGAGCAGGGCTGCAAGACTTTTGGTATGAACGGTATCGACCCTGACTTCACACAAGCGCTTTGCCCTTCCGATCTGGATCGCTGCCTCGATAATATGGAAGGAATTTTCAAGCGTATGCCGGCTCTGCAGAACGCTGGTATACACACCGTTGTGAACGGTCCCATCACCTATACGATTGACGGTTTGCCCTTGGTTGGGCAGATACCGGGGGTTGAAAACGCCTATTGCATAATCGGTCTGCGTGCCGGCATCGGAGAGGGCGGCGGCCACGGGAAACTGCTGGCAGAGCAGATCGTGCACGGTGAATGTGAATGGGATGCCTGGTGTCTGGATCCGCGGCGTTTTACGCAATACGCCAATACCGAACACACCTGTCTGAAAGCGATTGAAGACTACCAGAATGAATTTCACTATCACCTTCCACACGAACATCGCCCTGCGTCTCGTTTGGCGAGGACAACACCACTGTATGCAGTGCTTGATAATCTGGGTGCTGTTTGGGGGACTGTTAATGGCTGGGAGCGGGTACTGTTTTTCAAACCCAAAGACCAACCGGAATTTGTCGATCAGCACAGTTACCGTTTTACTCCCACGCAGCAGGTAGTGGCTGATGAAGTTGAGGCTCTGTCAACCAACGTAGGCGTGATGGAAGTGTCGGGTTTTAATCGCTTTGACATCTCGGGTGAGGGTGCAACGGCGTTCCTCGATAATCTTGTATGTGGCAAATTACCCCGCAAGACAGGCAAGGTTAGTCTCTGCTATTTACTCAATGAACAGGGGCATGTCCTGAGTGAAGCAACCATTGCCAAGCTCGGTGAGGAGCACTATTGGTACGGGTCTGCCGCTGCTGCTGAATGGCACGACCGGGACTGGCTTGATCGCACCCGACCTGACACCGTTTTACTGACAGAGATGGCATCAAGCCACACCATTCTCGTAGTCGCAGGCCCACGCTCCAGAGAGTTATTGCAAAGCCTGTCCCCTCGCAGTGATTGGTCAAAAGAAGCGTTTCCGTGGATGAGTGTGCGTCAAATGAATCTGGCGCATGCCAGCATGACTGCAATGAGCGTCAGCTTTTCCGGTGAACTGGCCTATGAGCTACACATCCCCAACGAACAACTCTATCTTGTCTGGCAGCTGATCTGGCAAGCTGGCCAGGAGTTTGGTCTGTCTTGTTTTGGATTGTATGCAACCGAGTCGATGCGGCTGGAAAAAGGATATCGTCATTGGAAAGCAGATTTAATTTACGAGCGCAATCCAATGGAATCTGCGCTGGATCGATTCGTCGATCTTGAAAAAGATCACTTTATCGGCAGAGCAGCACTGCTCGAAGAGCTTGAGACGGGCTTGAAAAAGGCCTTTGTCGTGCTGGAAGTTGATTGCGAACTGGCGGCTGCCCATGCAGGAGACTCTGTGTATTTTGGTGATGCATTGGTGGGCTCGGTAAGTTCAGGTGGCTACGGTCACAGGGTCAAAAAGAATATTGCTTACGCCTTTGTTGAGCCGGAACACGCCGATATTGGCTGCAAACTGCAAATTGGAATCCTGGGTGAGCGCTATCACGCTGTTGTTGTTCGCGAGTGTCTGTTTGATCCGGAGAATGCACTTGTCAGAAAATAGCAGATTGCAATACACCGTAGACGGCAGGGGTATGGCCGATATTGGTACTGCGGGATTTGGTGTGGTAGGCAATGTAAAGGTAGTCACTGTCAGTGTAGTTAATAGCAATGTAGTTAAAGGCCATCTCTTTCAAGGAACTTCAGGCGGTGGTCTGACTATGACCAACAGCATCAAAAAATTCTCTTGCGAGCCGAACAGATGAATTCAAAGCCACGTCGTAGAGGCAAGATCAGTGCTCGACAGGCAATGCATGCCAGGCGTGCTGCAGCACCTGAAATAGACCCGTGTCCACCGGGCCCGTCCGGTGGACAATACAAGCCACTGAGTGAACATGATCTCCAGCAAATCTACCAAACGTCCCTGCGAATTTTATCCGAGTTGGGCATGGGAGACGTGCCGGCGCGACTGCAAGAAAAAGCCCTTGAGTCGAGAGCCCATCTGAATAAGGCGGGACGGCTGTGTTATCCGAGCAGCATGGTTGAGGACATTATCGACGGTGCCTGTCGTGATTTTGTTTTTTATGGGCGTGATTCGCAATACGATTTTGAAGTAGGCGGTAACAAGGTTCGATATGGTACCGGTGGCGCTGCAGTGCAAACACTGGACATTGATACCCACACCTATCGTGCGGCCACACTGCGCGATCTTTATGACTTTACCCGGCTTGCTGATTCGCTCAAGAATGTCAGCTGGTTTACGCGTTG
>CALFCE010000146.1 GCA_937951215.1 uncultured Granulosicoccaceae bacterium | reverse complement strand
ATTGACCCCGCAACATTGAGCTTTGATAGTAAGGCTCAAAGAAATTTGCATCTGCGCCCAGGGACACCGCCATAGCTTTTAGCAAGCGATTACCGCATTCACCTATTTCATGCGCATATTGCAATACCGCATCCCGAAAACCGGCGGGATGATCGGGCCATTGATTGGGACCACACAAAGGTAAACCTGCCACTCGGTCAGGGTGATCTTCTGCCAGCTCCGCACCCCAGAAAAACACTTCTTTCTGATCGTGTTTTTTAGCCCCATGCATGCGCGCTTTGCCCGGGCCAAGATATCCCCGGTTGTGTTGATTAATGGCGATTTTTGACTTATCGCTGTCGGGCAGGGCGAAAAAGGCCAACTGGTGTTCTTTCAGTCTGGCGATCGTGGAGTCGTTGATGCCGTGATTACGGATATACATGAAACCACTGTTTTGCATTGCCAGGCTGATTTTCGCGGCAATGTCTTGCAAGCCGGGATTATTGTCTAGCCCTGACTGGTCTTGGTCCAATAAGGCGGGGTCCGATAAGGTGGGGTCCAATAAGGTGGGGTCCGATAAGGTGGGGTCCGATAAGGTGGGGTCCGATAAGGCGAGCCCCGATAAATCGATAATGGGCAGTTGTGTCATGTTTTCACCCGCTGCAGTTGCAATACTGCATGGTAGCAGGGCACATGGCAGGGGTGTTAGTGGAGGTGGTTTGTCAGGCTGCTATCGCCCGATTGCCGGATTGCATTTGTTCCAGGTTTTTTGGGGTGACCAACACGACGCCTTCATCGGTGACATCAAAGTATTGCTCATCATGTGTGCGGCTGTATCCGATCACCATGCCTGAGGGTATCTCGCAATGGCGATCAACAACCACACGACGCAACCGGCAGTGCTCGCCTATTTTGGAATCGGGCAACACGACACATTGATCGACTGATGTGCACTCGTTAACCCTGACATTGGTAAACAGCAGTGAGTTACTGATGCGGGCTCCTGAAATAATGCAACCATCGCAAATCATCGAGTTAACTGCTGCGCCACAACGTTCTTCGGAATCAAAGACAAATTTTGCAGGAGGGGACTGGCTCTGAAATGTGCGTATCGGCCAATCGGTATCGTATAGATTCAGCGGTGGCACCACGCCTATTAATTCCAGGTTAGCGCGCCAGAAGGCGTCCAGCGTACCGACATCGCGCCAATACGAGGGCTTCTGTCCCAAATGATTTGTAAATTTATGGGCCATTACACGACGTGTTCCGATCAGCTCTGGAATGATGTTCTTGCCAAAATCGTTTTCGGTTTCCTGCGCCTCGTGGTCCTTGGCGAGCTGCTCATAAAGAAAATTTGCGTTGAACACATAGATGCCCATCGAAACAAGACACTTGTCCGGATTGTCGGGTAGCCCCTGAGGAGAGCTTGGTTTTTCTTGAAATTGAGTAACGCGTTCCGTCTCGTCAATAGACAATACGCCAAAATCAGAAGCGCCATCGGTCTCACACTCGATTGCCCCAATGGTCAAGTCAGCACCGCTCTCGACATGAGCTTCGAGCATATCGCGGTAATCCATTTTGTAAACATGATCACCCGCCAATACCAACACCAGATCCGGATCATGGTTACGAATGATATCGATATTCTGGAAAATGGCATCGGCTGTGCCCGAGTACCAGGCGTGTTCGCGAGTCCGTTGCTGAGCAGGCAGCAGTTCCACCATCGGTGAACCATCAGGCGCCGTGAGACGCCAGCCCTGCTGTACGTGCTGATTCAGAGAGTGGGACATGTACTGGGTCAGTACTCCAACCCGGGAGATACCTGAGTTCAGGCAATTGGACAAGGCAAAATCGATCAGGCGATATTTGCCGCCAAAAGGCACGGCAGGTTTGGCTCGCCAGTCTGTCAGACCTTTTAAACGGGATCCACGGCCCCCAGCCAGTACCAGCGCCAGCGTTCGCGAGGGCAGGCTGTTCCTGATATGGCCCTGCGCCTGCAGAATCCCTCTTTGATTGATTTTCATAATAATGACATTCAATCCAATAATCAGGCCAGTCGCGTGCGGATAAAGTGCAGCACAGGCATTTTTTACAAATAAAAAACAACCGGATTTTTCACCATCTGTGCTGTTCGCGAGCCAATTTCGCCAATTCTGGCGCTACAATAGGCGTTTGAACCTGGGTTTCCCCCGAATATGCGTGATAGCGATGGAATCAACCGCTTTGTTATCGAGAATGCCGATGTCCGCGGCATGCTGGTGCAGCTTGATGACACTTGGCTGGCTGCCAGGGAGCGTATGCAGTACCCGGCTCGCGTCAGTCGTGTGCTGGGTGAAGCGTTCGCGGCTGCCGTGCTGCTGTCGACGACTATCAAGTACAGTGGCAAGCTGACATTACAGATTCGGGGGCACGGGCCGGTGCATCTGTTGGTGGTTCAGGTCACCAGTGAGGGCACGGTTCGAGGGCTGGCACGGTGGGGTGAAGAGCCTCAGGCTGACTCTTTACAAGCACTGTTTGGTGATGATGCGCGGATGACCATCAGTGTTGAAGCCGATGCGCTGGGTGAACCCCATCAGGGGATAGTCGGGCTGCACGGTGAAAAGCTGAGCGATGCTCTGGGCGACTATTTCCTGAACTCGGAACAGTTACAGACCAAGTTGTATCTGGCTGTTAATGAGCAGTCAGCTGCCGGGCTATTGTTGCAGAAACTACCTCAAAATGAAGCTGAGTCCGGTATCGATCAGGACGGCTGGAACAGAGTGTTGCACATTGCCAATACCGTTGACGATAAGGAGTTGCTATCGCTCGATGCGTCGGCCCTGTTGCACCGGCTCTTTCACGAAGAACAGGTACGCTTGTTTGCGCCTGCGACCATCAAGTTTCAGTGTTCGTGCTCACGCGAACGAACTGACGGGTTGATTCTTGGCTTGGGGGAAGCGGAGGCGCTGGATATTTTAAAAGATGAAGGGAACATCTCAATCACCTGCGAATTTTGTGCGGCAAGCTACGTCTACGATTCGGTTGATGTCGGACACTTGTTCAGGGTAGCCGAGAATAGCGCCGAGAATACCGGAGCGGTCAACACGGCCTCAATGACCACTGGCGACCCAGATATGCTGCACTAGTTTTTTTACCAAGGGGAGTCGTTTTGTCTATCCCGAGTCAGCATGGCAGGGCCGCTATCGCAGAGTCGGGATAACTTATGTCAGATGTCCACAGACCGGGCAATCGGGGCTTTTTTTCAATTTTATCGGCGTCCATTCCATCGCCAGACCGTCAAGCAGCAGCAAGCGCGACTGTAAATCCTGACCGGCACCGGTCAGCACTTTGATGGTTTCAATGGCTTGCATACAGCCTACCAGACCCACCATCGGACCCAGTACACCGGTCTCGCTACAGGTTTCTGCAGTATCGCCACCTTCCTTGTACAGACATCGATAACACGGGCTACCTTCGCGGTCAGGCCGGAATACCGATACTTGTCCTTCAAAACGGATCGCGGCGCCGGAAACCAGTGGTACCCGGTTTTCAACACAGGCACGATTTACCGAAAAGCGAGTAGGGAAGTTGTCGCTGCCTTCTATGACGGCATCCATGGTGGCAACAATTTTTTCAAGTTCGTCGTCATCGAGTTGATGATCAATGGTATTGACCTGGATGTCGGGGTTGATTTCGAGGCAAGCAGTTCTGGCGGAATGAGTTTTCAGCTCACCCACGCGCAAGCTGTTGTGTGCGATCTGGCGTTGCAGGTTGGAGATTTCGACAACATCAAAGTCGACCAGTGTCAGTTGCCCGACCCCCGCTGCGGCCAGATACAATGCTACCGGTGAGCCCAGGCCGCCCAGCCCGATAATCAGTACATGACTGTCGAGCAGCTTTTGCTGCCCCTCAGCGCCGATTTGTGGCAAATTGATATGGCGACTATAACGCTCTAATTGTTGTTCGTTCATGATAAGAGACCTCTAACTGCGATGATACACTTTTGAATTTTTTGGCGCATACCCTGTTTGCCAATGGCGATCCGGAACTGATTGTTGGTCAATATTGTGGAGATTTTGTTCGCGGCAATCGTATTGAGCATTTCCCGCATCGCGTACAGCAAGGGATCAGGATGCACCGGGCTATCGATCAATACACCGATGCACATGCAGCCAACCTGACAGCGCGCAATGCATTTGAAAAACCGTATCGCCGCTTTGCAGGTATCATCACCGATGTGGTCTACGATCATTATCTGGCACGCAATTGGCGAGACTATAGCGACATAGCCTTACAAGATCATGCGGAAATTGTGTATTCAGCGCTGCAGGAGCATGATGAAATTCTGCCATCGTCACTGCGTCGGTTTGCACGCGTGGTAACAGAGAGGAATATGCTGGTCAGTTACCAGCAATTCGAAGCAGTCGATGTGGCTTTAAATCAGATTTCCAAGAAGTCAACAAGATTTTCTGTTTTGGCATCAGCAGCTGCGGTAGCGCGGGATAGGGAAGGGGTACTGGAAACTTGTTTCCAGGAATTTTTTCCGGATCTTGTGCGATTTGTAGCAAAAAACTATTCCAACGAAGCTGAATGAGAATATCTGTTTTGAACAATGTCATTTTTCGCGATTTGAGTTCTGCGAACACTTGAGGACACTGACTTGTCGGAACCATCTGACAAAAAAAAGAAACAAAAGAGCCGTAAAAAAGCCCTTGCCCGGCAGACAGCAGCTACCAGCTACCCGCTATCAAACCGGGAGATCAGTTTTCTTCGTTTCAACGAACGGGTGTTGGAGTTGGCTAATGACCCCTCCGTGCCACTGCTTGAGCGTCTGCGTTTTCTTTGTATCAGTACCAGCAATCTCGATGAATTTTTTGAGATACGCGTTGCGGGCCTGCGCCAGAAAATCGATGGTGGTATCGAATACGCCGGCATTGACGGTTTGTCGCCGTTGCAGGAATTGCAGGCTATCAATCTGGCGGTAAACAAGTTTGTTGACCGGCAGTACGCATCGTTTAACAAGGTACTGTTGCCAGAACTTGAAGCGCAAAATATCCGCTTTTACGAACGTAAAAGCTGGGATAAAAATATACTGACCTGGGTTGAAAGTCTGTTTGAAACCTCCATCGCGCCAGTGCTCAGCCCGCTGGGGCTGGATCCTGCTCATCCCTTCCCGGAGTTAACCAACAAAAGCCTGACCTTTATGGTTGATTTGAAAGGCACTGATGCTTTTGGCCGCGACTCGGGTTTTGCGCTGGTCCGGGCGCCACGTTCATTACCGCGGGTGATTGCCGTACCGGAAGAAATATGTGGTTGCCCACACGGCTTTGTGTTTCTGTCCTCGATCATCCATGATCAGATGGCTCAGTTGTTCCCGGGCTTGAAGCCGATGGGTGTCTACCAGTTTAAAGTGACCCGAAACAGTGAGTTGTATGTCAGTGACGAAGAAGTCGCCAATCTCAGGCGAGCGCTGCAGGCCGAACTGGTACAGAGAAATTTTGGTCAGGTTGTCAGGCTGGAAGTAGACTCAAGCTGCCCCTCTAAAATCGTTAAATTCCTGCAACGCCAATTCAAGCTGGATGATGATGCGATTTTTCACGTTGACGGTCCGGTCAACCTGAATCGTCTGGTGTCTCTCCCGGACGATATTGACCGACCCGATTTAAAGTATCCACACTTTGTACCCTATACCCATCCGGCCGATGAGGTAGGCGGCAACCTGTTTGACAGGATAAATGCACAGCAACAAATTGTGTTACATCATCCATATGAATCCTACCTGCCAGTCATTGAGCTCGCGCGGCAGGCCGCTGTTGACCCGGAGGTGTTAGCGATAAAACAGACGCTCTACCGGACTGGCGCAGACTCGGTTTTTGTTGAAAGCCTGATGGAGGCTTCACGCGCGGGTAAAGACGTGACGGTTGTTATTGAACTTAGAGCGCGGTTTGACGAAGAAGCCAATATTCAATTGGCCTCACGTCTGCAGCAGGCCGGGATCCAGGTTGTCTACGGTATCGTCGGCTTTAAAACTCACGCTAAAATGATGTTGATTGTGCGGCGCGAAAAAAACAAGCTTGCTTACTATGCGCATTTGGGTACTGGCAATTACCACACGACTACCGCCCGATCCTACACCGATGTCAGCATGTTGACCTGTGATAAACACATCACACGCGATATGCAGAAAGTCTTCACTCAATTGACGGGGCTTGGTACCGCGTCCAATCTGAAATCCCTGGTACAGGCACCGTTTAGCTTGCAACCATTTCTGCTGGATAAAATAAGGACTGAAACCCGCCTGGCCAAAGAAGGTGGGCAAGGGCATGTTATCGCTCGCATGAATTCGCTGGTTGACTCGCAGCTTTGTGCAGCACTTTATGAAGCATCACAAGCAGGGGTGAAAGTTGAACTGATCGTACGAGGTATCTGTGTGTTGTTGCCAGGAATCAAGGGGCTGTCTGATAATATACGGGTAGTGTCGGTTCTGGGTCGTTTCCTGGAGCATTCCCGAGTGTTCTATTTTAATCAGGGTGGGAGCCCTGAACTCTACATCAGCAGCGCCGACTGGATGCCGCGTAATTTGTATAACAGAGTGGAAATAGCAGCACCGGTTGATCGGACTTTGCTGCCCCGACTCAAACGGGAATGTCTGGACTACTACCTGAAAGACAACCAGTATTGTTGGGAGCTGGACTCAAGCGGCCAATATCGTAGACTGGCGAGCACTGATCGGCCGCGAGCAGAAAAAAGCACAAGCCCTAAAAAACCGTTCAGTGCACAGGGTGAGTTGATACGCTCGTTGAGCAATTTACGCATGGACTAGGCCCCGCGATCGCACCCACTCAGCTTTTGGCTATGCTGACGCCCAGTTCAATTTCCATATTCTTCAGATGCTTGGCTTCATCCTGCAGAACCGCACTGGACAGAGGGTGTGTTTCCTGCCATTCCTCTGAAACGCTGACTTCTATACGCCCTGATTTAAACGAGAAAGACAATTCGTCCAGCTCGGATGCTTTTCGGGTCGCCTGCCGGGAACGGTGAAGCAGGGTGGCAATCCTGATCAGCGCAGTCAGCATGATCAGGCGTTCGCGATCTGATTTGGGCAATTGTTGGTAAGCTTCTCTGTCAAGCTTGCGACGGTGAAAACGCACCAACAAGGCAAGTGCTGCCTGCTCTGCGCGGGTGAACCCGAGCATATCGGAATTTTCCAGCAGATAGGCCCCATGTTTGTGGTACTGCGAGTGTGCGACCGACATGCCGATTTCATGCAGTTGGCAGGCCCAGCAGAGCAGCGTTAGATCACCTTCCGGGTCCAGCTTCCAGTTCTTGCAAGCCTTTTTAAACAGTCGTGTTGCGGTGTCAGCTACCCGATCGGCATGGGTGGTATCGATGCGGTAGAGTTTGATCAGGTTGTTAATCGTTTGTTTTTGAAAGTTGATATGGCGTGCCTTGCCAATCATTTCAAATAACAGCCCCTCTCTTAATGCCACTTGAGAGACTGTAATTTGTTTGATTTTAAGCGTTTTCATAATGGCAATCAGTATGGCGATGCCTCCGGCGATGACCTGCAATCGATCACGTCCAACAGATTCCAGCCCGAGCTTATCCACATTGCCGGATTTGACCAGTATCTTTTGCAGTTTTTTCAGCGCTGACAAAGTGATGTCACCGTCGGTGAGTGATAGTTCGGCAAGAATTCTGGAGGCAGCCTTCAAGGTGCCCGAGCAACCGATGACTTCGTCCCAGCCCGAATTGATAAACGCACTGGCGACTGGCTGCAGTTCCAGCTCTGCGTGAACTATGGCTCCTTTGAACCGCCAGGTATCTATCTTGTTATCACCAAACCAGGCCTCTGAAGCACTGACGCAGCCAATATTAATGCTCTCCATCAAGTCAGGTATTTCGTTGTCGCCGACCACCAGCTCGGTACTGCCACCACCGATATCGAGCACCAGACGACGCTGGCTTTTGTTGGGTAATGTGTGAGCTACCGAACCATAGATTAGCCGTGCTTCCTCGCGGCCCGAGATAATTTCAATGCGTTTTTCAAGAATCTCGTAGGCGTCATTGATAAAGCCTTTGGAGTTTTTGGCCCTGCGCAAGGTGTTTGTACCCACCACACTGATGTTTTTACGGGGTACACCGCGCAACCTTTCAGCAAAGCGTGAGAGAGTGTCCAGCGCACGTTCGCGGGTAGGGGCGTTGAGTTTTTTTTCGGCATCCAACCCGGCTCCCAATCTGACTGGCGAGCGCATACTGTCCACTACGCGGAATCCGTCACCCTCGGCTTCGGCCATCACCATGTGAAAGCTGTTGGAGCCGAGATCAATGGCAGCAAAGGTATTGGTTTGACTGTTTTGTGCGCTCAACTGATTGTCACTCTGCTGCGCCTGCAATGCAATCTGCGGAGACGGTGGGTGTTTGTGGAGGAGGTTTGGCCAGGGTAACTCTTTCCTGGTCACCGCCATCGGTGAGAGTCCGAATATGATGGTAATTCAATTCTAGTAGCTGCTCTCTGATAGCCAAGCCCTGTTTATAACCATGTTCGAGTAACAGGTACCCGTCGGACTCCAGCCAAGGTGGTGCCTCTGAGATGATTTTGGTTAATGCATCCATACCGAGTTTGCCTGATACCAGTGCAAGTCGTGGTTCAAACAGCAAACCATCTCCCCCAAGGTGGGGGTCATCATCTTCGATATAGGGTGGATTGCTGACAATAATGTCGAACCTGACCGGATACTCACCCTGATGTTGCCGGTTCTTTTGCAATGCATCGAACCAGTTCGAGTGCAGAAACTCGATGTTGCGAATTTGGTGGTTCTCGGCATTGAGCCGTGCGATAGCCAGCGCCTGTTGCGAGATATCGGTACAAACCACCCTTGCATCGGTGCGCTCGGATGCGATAGCGATGCCAATAGCACCACTACCTGTACCGAGTTCGAGCACGGTGGGATTTTCTATTGATTGCAGGGCGTTCAGAGCCGCTTCAACCAGGCACTCTGTATCCGCCCGGGGGATCAGTACATCAGGGCTAACCGACAAGGTCATCGACCAGAATTCCTGCTTACCCGTGAGATAAGCCATCGGGGTTTTGTCCAGTCGACGGCGCCACAACTGTTGAAACAGATCAACCATCTGCTGCTCGATTGAAGACTCGGGCCAGGCGTACAACCAGGCGCGATCACGACCACAGACAGAGGCGAGGAGGATCTGAGCATCAAGGTGATAGTCCGGCGCGCTGGCTGCAAGATCCGATGTATCCGCAAGCTGCGATGCACCTGAGACCTGCACTGCGGCCGGTGGGCAGCTGTTACTGCTGTGCTCAAGAACGGCAGTCTGTGCCCAGTCCAGACACGCCTGCACCGTACCCATGAGTTGCTTACTCTCCCAGTTCCGCGAGCAGATCGGCCTGATGTTCTGCTATCAAAGGATCGATGACCTGTGACAACTCACCGGTGATGATTTCTTCCAGCTTGTACAGCGTCAGGTTGATACGGTGATCAGTTAACCGGCCCTGCGGAAAGTTGTAGGTTCTGATACGTTCCGAGCGATCCCCACTGCCCACTTGCAAGCGCCGTGATTCTGATTGCTCGGCTTGTTGGGCGCTGATTTTGTCATTCATCAAACGTGCTTGCAGCAAAGACATCGCGCGAGCACGATTTTTATGCTGCGAGCGCTCGTCCTGACATTCGACCACAATGCCGGTGGGGATGTGCGTCATCCGGATCGCTGAATCGGTCTTATTGACATGCTGCCCGCCAGCGCCTGAAGCTCGAAAGGTATCGGTGCGTATGTCGGCAGGGTTGATGTCGATTTCAGCGACTTCTTCCACTTCCGGCAGGATGGCGACGGTGGCTGCGGAGGTGTGCACCCGCCCCTGGGATTCGGTTTCCGGTACGCGTTGTACGCGGTGCGCACCTGATTCAAATTTCAGTTTGGAGAAAACACTGTTACCGGTGATCTTGCATATAACCTCTTTGTAACCACCGTGATCACCCAATCGTTCGGTGATCAGTTCAGTGCGCCAGCCCTGACCCTCGGCATAGCGCATATACATACGCAGCAGGTCACCGGCGAAAATGGCAGCTTCATCGCCACCCGTCCCAGCCCGTATTTCCAGAAACGCGTTGTATTCGTCGCGCGGGTCCTGTGGTAGCAGCAGCACTTGCAGCTCGGATTCAAATTGTTCGAGCCGCTGGTCGGCATCTGCCAGCTCCTCAGCTGCCATTTCCCGCATCTCGGCATCGTTGTCGGCCGCCATCTCCTCGGCACTACGGCGGTCATCAATGGCTTGCTGGTAATTTGCAAAGGTTTTAACCACCGGTTCCAGCTGTGAATATTCTTTGGAAAGTGACCGAAATCGAGTTTGATCGGCGATGGTATCGGGGTCTCCCAACAACGCAGCGATTTCCTCGTGACGCTCGGTCAGGCCTTCAAGTCTGCTTCTGATAGATTGTTTCAAGTTGATTCGGCACCCATGGCGACTCGCAATGTTATCAAATCATCTATGGCGAGCTAAACTTTAAGGGTAAGCTTTGCGTATAAAAGGCACAAATGGTGCTCAATCAGGGGCTGAGCGAACGAAACCTGCCAGCCCGGGTCCAAAAGCATGGGTCCGAAATTGAGGCCGGCCGGTGTTTGATTAGAGCCCATTCGGGCCCTGTCAGGCGGTATCGCAACTAATTGGAGTACAAATGACTGGAAATATCGGAATTCTGTCAAAGCGCAGCGGAATAAGCCGCGACAGGCTCAAATGCTGCGTAGCGCCGCTTTGCTCCGCCGTGATATTAGCGGGTTGCAGTGTCTTGCCGGCCGCCAATGGTGTGGCACATGCAGCGGCAGAACCGCAGTATCTCGCACCGTCTGAACGTGCGCAATTGATGTACGAAGTGATGATCGCTGAATTGGCTGGCCGACGTGGTTATCTTGATATCGCAACTGAAGGCTACAACAGTGCCTCAAAGCGAACCTCTGATCCCCGCATCGCAGAACGAGCCACCAAGCTCAGTGTCTACAGCCGCAATTGGTCGCAGGCGGCAGAAGCAGGCGAGAGATGGTCCGGGCTTGATCCAAAGAACCCGGAAGTACACCAGCTGCTGACTCAGGTACACCTGCGTCAGAGCGATCCCGAGTCAGCTGCCGAGCAAATGCAAAAACTGATTGAGGTATCTGATGATTCGGCAGAAATGACACTACACGGTTTGTATGTGTCATTGGCTCGAGAACCTGATGCAAAAACCGCGTTGTCGGCAATGGCTTTGCTGGCTCAACGTTTTCCGAAAGAAGCCGCAGCTCATCTGGCCTTGTCACGATTATCACTCGGCTCGGGTGAGCGCGAAGACGCCTTGCTCGCTGTAGACAAGGCATTGGCACTGCAACCAGATGACAGTGAGGCTTTGCTGGTTCGGGCGCAGGTGCTGATGTCGCAGGGTAAAGGTAGTGAAGGTCTTGACGAGCTGGCAACCGCCGTCGAGAAAAACCCTGATGATGTCGATTTGCATCTCGGCTATGCCCGTCTGCTGGTTGATGCCGGCCGATATGATCAGGCAGAGACTGAACTTGAAAGCATTTTTTCCAAAGCTCCCGATGATGCGCAAGCCATCTTTACGATTGGCCTGCTGGGTTTGGAATCCAAGCGCAACGTTGCGGCATCCAGCTATTTCAACCGCCTGCTTGAGCTTGGCGAGTACGAGTCTGAAGCACACTATTATCTGGCTCGCATCGCCGATAGCCAGCAGAACTATCCTGACGCTATTGGACATTACGAGTCAGTCGTCTCTGGCGACAGTTTTATAGACGCACAAGTACGCGCTGCGGAGTTGTATGGCCTGACCGGAGAAGTTGAAAAAGGTCGCGAGCTTCTGGCAGAGCTGGCCAGTAATCACGGTGACCGCGACCTGATGCCGCGAATCATTCGGGCGGAAGCCAGAATGTTGCGGCAGGCTGATCGTGGTGGGGAAGCACTGGAGGTGCTGGCTGAGGGACTGGTGCAGTTTCCTGACAACGGAGATCTGCTCTACACACGGGCGCTGATAGCAGAGAACGAAGGCGATAGCGAGTTGTTTGAATCCGATCTTCGCAAGCTGATCAAAGCAGAACCGGACAATGCACATGCACTAAACGCGCTGGGATACTATTTTGCTGATAACAACAAAAATCTCGAAGAAGCCGATGAAATGCTGCAAAAGGCGATCAAGTTGCTACCTCTGGACCCGGCGATCCAGGACAGTGTTGGCTGGGTAAAATATCGCCTCGGTGAGAACGAGGAAGCCTTGATCTTTCTGCGTAAAGCCTATGAGCAAATACAAGACGCCGAAATTGCAGCACACCTCGGTGAGGTTTTGTGGGTTATGGGTGAGCAGGAGCGTGCGCGTGAGATCTGGGACAAAGCTCTTGCAGCGTCTCCGGACGATGCCAAACTGAAGAGTGTGGTTGAGCGCTTCGTTCAATAGCGATGTCAGTTCATCCGCTGTATAGCGTTTCACCGAATCGGTTATTGCTGGCAATTTTGGGCGCTCGCGTGAGTTGGTGTCGGTATGCAACGGCTGCGTTGCTTGTCTTGGTGCTGGCTGCTTGCAACACGCCCGGCCCACACTTGAAATACCCGAGTATTGAGGCAAGGCAAGCTGATTTAATGGCCTTTGATACCTGGCGTGCGACAGGTCGTATATCCCTCAGCAATTCAACCGAAGGTTTTTCTGCCGCCTTGAATTGGCAGCAGGCGCGAACTGATTTTGACCTGACACTGACCGCCATACTGGGACAACGAGCTCTGCACGTTCGCCAGGCCGGTGGTGCCGCTACCCTCAGTGCACGAGGTCGGCCTACAACAACCGGCACAGATGCAGAGCTTCTGATAACACGTGAACTCGGGGTGCGCGTGCCACTACAACAGTTGGCGTTCTGGGTGCGTGGCTTGCCGGGTAATGCCGGAGATCCCGTTTATGATCAGGCAGGTCGTCTGCAAAAACTGGCTTACACTGATGTGGATGGCACTCGCTGGAGGGCCGAGTTCCTGCGTTACCAGGTGATTGACTCACTGGAACTACCGGCCTTGATCAGTGTGGTTGGCGAGTATGCAGGCGACGATTACAACATCCGCTTGTCGTTGAAAGACTGGAGCGAGGGCCAATTGATTGCGCCGCTGAAACCCGAGTTGCAGCCCCAGCAGCAGGAACCTGCGCCCGGTGGTCGACTGGCAATCCCGGGTGCCTGACACCCAGCTTTCGATGCTACCCAGATTGCAGCGCATTACCGATGCTGAATCCGGTTTGCTACCACTCTCAGGTATGCAATTACCTTCTGCATCCGGAGATTGGTGGAGGGCACTGGCACCAGCCAAGATAAACCTGTTTCTGCATATCACTGGCCAGCGGGACAATGGCTACCACGATCTGCAAACCCTGTTTCAGTTTCTGGACTGGCACGATGAGCTGGCCTATCGGGTGCGTGATGACGGTGAGCTGCGTCTGCAGACATCCAATGCAGAGCTTCAATCTGATGATAATCTGGTTATTCGCGCTGCAAGAGCATTGCAACAAGTCGCCGGCGGTTCAAAAACGGGTTGCGATATTGCGCTAGGCAAAATGTTGCCCATGGGGGCCGGGCTCGGTGGCGGTAGCTCCGATGCTGCCACCACACTCTGTGCATTAAACCAGCTGTGGGAGCTGAATCTCTCATCAGAGCAACTGATCGAACTGGGCCTGAGTCTCGGTGCTGATGTGCCGGTCTTTGTCGCTGGACATGCCTGCTGGGCGGAAGGTATAGGGGAGAAAATGAGTGTGGTCGAGCTACCGGAATATTGGTATTTGCTGGCCTCACCTGATGTGCATGTTGAGACTGCCAAGGTCTTTAACAGCCCGCAATTGACACGCGATACATCTGCAATCAAAATAGCCGACTTTCTGGCCGGCGACTCCCGAAACGACTGTGAGAATGTCGTGACCGAGCAGCATGCTTCCATCGGGCATTTGCGCCAGCTTATGCAGCAGGCATTGGCTGCATCCAGCGCCGAGTTGGATATGCACGGGGATCTTCCGTGGCAAGCGTTACCGGTGCCGAGAATGACGGGCACCGGAAGCACCCTGTTTGCTGTCTGCCATGATCAGGTTCAGGCACAGCTGGCTGCGAACAGGCTGCAAGAGAACAAGGCAATACAAGCCAGATTCACGGTGGCCAAAGCGATGAACGTGTCAGGCTTGTTCGCTGAACCATAAACGAGAACTGTGAGTTGCTCGGGGGTGGGTTGCCGTTATCTGCTGGAAAGGGAACTGGCAAAAAAACTGCACATCAACCGAACAAAAAAATCCGGTAAGCTGCTAAACTACCCGGATAGCAAAGAATTGGGCCGTCGCCAAGCGGTTAAGGCACCGGGTTTTGATCCCGGCATTCGGAGGTTCGAATCCTCCCGGCCCAGCCATTTTCATAGCCATTTTCATAGCCATCTTCCCAGCATTTCCCCAGTCAATTTTAAGCAATTTCCCAGCATTTATTCCAGCCACCTTCCCTGCCACTTCTGTCGTTAATCGGACAGGCCCATTCCGTGGCAAAAAGTAAAAACAGTTTCTGAACAGAGCTTGCCTGGTCCTTGCAGGTTTGCACCGGGTAGTCCAGCTGTTATTATTTCGCCAACTCTGTTTTGCCGGATTCCTAAATCTAGTGAGTGAGTACGAAAACTGTGTACTGGGTTCGACTGCTGTTTTGCTGCCGGCGGTATTATGCCCATCGTTTACGTAGGTCCCTCATGACTACCGCATCCAATCCTTGAGCGAATAATCCATGCCTGATCGTCGATTGATGGTTTTCGGGGGCAATGCGAACCCCGAGCTGACCAGGAGCATTTGTTCCTACTTGCAGCAACCACTCGGAAAAGCGGCTCTGTCGCGGTTCAGCGATGGAGAAACCTCGCTGGAAATTCAGGAAAATGTCAGAGGAGGCGATGTTTTTATCGTGCAATCGATTTGTGCGCCGACCAACGATAATCTGATTGATTTGCTGGTGATGGCAGATGCCATGCGACGTGCTTCAGCAGATCGTATTACGGCAGTTGTTGCCTATTATGGCTATGCCAGACAGGATCGACGAGTCAGGTCAGCCAGAGTTCCGATCACAGCCAAACTGGTTGCCAACATGATCAGCGGGGCAGGGGTTGATCGTGTGATGACGGTCGATCTTCACGCAGAACAAATTCAGGGCTTTTTTGATATCCCGGTCGACAATGTCTACGCCTCCCCGTTGCTGATGCTCGATATTTGGCGCAACAAGTATCCCAACGTGATTGTGGTGTCGCCAGATGTGGGTGGCGTTGTACGGGCGCGCGCGATAGCGAAACAGCTCGACGACAGTGACCTTGCCATCATCGACAAACGACGCCCACAGCCCAATCAATCCCAGGTCATGAACATCATTGGCGATGTTGAAGGTAAAACCTGTGTCTTGGTTGATGATCTGGTGGATACTGCGGGCACCTTGTGCAAGGCCGCGGAAGCTCTCAAAAATCACGGTGCTGACAAAGTGGTGGCATTGGCAACGCATCCGGTACTGTCAGGCCCTGCCATCGACAATATCAATGCTTCTGTGCTGGATGAGCTGGTGGTCACGGACACCATCCCGTTATCTGCTGACGCCGAAAAGTGCAGTAAAATCCGTGTGATATCAGTTGCCAAGCTTCTCGGCGAAACCATTCGTCGCATTCATGAAGACGAGTCTGTCAGCTCTGTATACATGGAATAATTCCTGATATACTTGTCTGTTGCTGTAGCGCGCCTGGTCGCGGTCGACGCTACATTTCCGGGTTTGCAGGAATACGCCGCAGTTTGGGACTGTTCACTGTCAACCAGCCTAACGAGTAATATCAATGTCAGATAATCTGAACGTAGCTGCTGCTACACGAAAAGACTTCGGGAAGGGTGCGAGCCGCCGCCTGCGTCGGGAAAACCTGGTACCTGCCATTTTATATGGTGCCGAGGATGACCCGCAGCCCATTCAATTGAAGCACAATGAGGTGGTAAAACACCTGAGTGACGATGGCTTTTATGCACAATTGCTGATGGTGAGCGTTGATGGTGGGGAACCAGTCCGTTCGATACTGCGTGATGTCCAGCGACACCCGCACAAGCAGCAGATCCTGCACATGGATTTTCAGCGCGTTGTTGCTGGTGCCGAATTGACTGTTAACGTGCCGATTCACTGGCTTAACGAAGACACCTGTATCGGTGTCAAAGCCGATGGCGGAATTATCAGTCACCTTGAGAACGAAGTGGCTGTGTTGTGTCGTCCGCGTGATATACCCGAGTTCCTCGAAGTGGATATGGCCAATGTGGCCGTTGGTGATACCGTGACGCTGCTGGATATTACCTTCCCAGAGGGCGTACGTTCAGTCGATCTTACGCAGGGCGAAGAAGATAATCGCACCATCGCTGCAGTTAATGCTCGCAAGACAGTTGAAGAAGAAACTGCCGAGGACGAAGCAGCAGCTGAGACAGGTGATGCACCGGCAGAAGGTGGAGAGCCTGCTGCAGACTCCGGTGACGGCGGCGACTCAGAGTAAGCTCCGTCTCAGTAGGCAGCCCTGCTATCCAGCTGGGCTGCCTGTTCTCAAGACCCAAATGTCCAACCCCCCGATATCCGACCTCAGAGCGAGCAATAGCGGTGCTCAAATGATATGGGAATTGTCCAGTGCCGGGTGACAGTGTCGAATTCGATCTGATTGTAGGTCTGGGGAATCCCGGTAGTCAGTACGAGGACACTCGTCACAACGCCGGATTCTGGTTGCTCGATGCCATTGCGGATCGCTGTGGCGCCTCGTTTAAAACAGAGGCCAAATTCTTCTCCGAAGTGGCCAAGGCTTCCATCAACCATCGGCCGGTTTATCTCAGTAAGCCCGGCAAATTCATGAATGAAAGCGGGCAATGTGTGGCACCGATTGCACGATTCTATAAAATCGACCCGAGCAGGATTCTGGTTGTGCACGACGAGCTGGATTTACCTCCGGGCCAGGTTCGTATAAAAAAGGGCGGTGGGCATGGCGGGCACAATGGCTTGCGAGACATCGTGGCACGAATTGGCTCCAAGGATTTTTGGAGAATCAGGGTAGGTATCGGCCACCCTGGGCATAAAAATGCGGTGTCCGGCTATGTGCTGAAGCGGGCAACGGCATCTGATCAGGCACTGATCGATGAAGCGCTGGATATTACCGTAGGCCAACTTGAACAATTTGCAGGTGGCGATCTGAATGCCGCCACAAAAGTCATACACACTCATAAACCACCCGTCGAAAGTGGCAACTAGCTAGTTTGAATTGATCGGCTTTGTGCTGCAGATACAGTGGCCAGGTAGCAGGATCAAAATTCAGCAGCCATTCGATGGTTAACCAAATAGGAAGCTCCGGCCTTGGGATTTAAATGTGGCATTGTCGGTTTGCCCAACGTTGGCAAATCCACTCTTTTCAACGCACTGACCAAAGCGGAAATTGCAGCGGAGAACTATCCGTTCTGCACAATTGAGCCTAACGTTGGCATTGTACCTGTGCCTGACTTGAGGCTCGATGCGCTGGCCAATATTGTGTCACCGCAAAAAATACTGCCTACCACGATGGAGTTTGTTGATATCGCAGGTTTGGTTGAGGGGGCGTCCAAAGGTGAGGGGCTGGGTAACCAGTTCCTGGCAAACATTCGTGAGACGGATGCTATTGCGCATGTTGTACGCTGCTTCTCCGACGATGACGTGATCCATGTTGCCGGTAAAGTTGACCCGCTGGATGACATCTCCACCATTGATACCGAATTATTGTTGTCGGATGTTGAAACGACCGACAAAGCCCAGCAACGGGTTGCCAAAACCACACGGTCCGGTAACAAGGAAGCGATCGCAGAAGCGGCCTTTCTTGAAAAATTGCTGACATGGCTTAATGACGGAAACCCCGCGCGCAGCTATGACTACTCGGAGAAAGAGCTGGAATGGGTTCACCATCTGCACCTGCTCAGCGGCAAACCTACCATGTATATTGCCAACGTCGATGAAAGCGGTTTTGAAGGTAATGAATTGCTGGAGAAAGTGAAAGCCCATGCCGACAAGGAAGGTGCTCAAGTCGTGGCCGTTTGCGCTGCCATTGAAGCCGAGATCGTGCAATTGGAAGAGGACGAAAAGCAGGAATTTCTGGCTGAAATGAACCTTGAGGAACCCGGCCTGAACCGCGTTATTCGTGCTGGTTACAATTTGTTGGGCCTACAGACTTTTTTCACTGCCGGTGAAAAAGAAGTCAGAGCCTGGACGGTAAGAAAAGGCGCGACAGCCCCCAACGGAGCCGGCCGCATCCACACCGACTTCGAAAAAGGGTTTATCCGTGCCGAAGTGGTCGCCTATGACGATTACATCGAGAACAACGGCGAGGCGGGCGCTAAAGATGCTGGAAAATGGCGACTGGAAGGCAAAGATTACCTGATGCAAGAAGGGGATGTGGTGCATTTCAGATTTAATGTCTGAACCTCACCATCAAACTTGACAGCCTACCCCCAAACCTCCAAAATCACCCGTTTACCCCAGTGGCTACATAGCTCAGTTGGTTAGAGCACATCACTCATAATGATGGGGTCCCTAGTTCAAATCTAGGTGTAGCCACCACTTATTCAGTTGAGAAATCAACGACTTGAAAGCCCGACTTGGTTCGGGCTTTTTTGTTTTAGGTTTGGGTAAAGTCTGCGGACTTGGCAAGTATTGTCAGAATTTGCTGTAACTAGCAGGCTGTTTGTTAAGTCCATTGTTAGTTTTATAGTGCTACTTTTTCAAACCGGTCCGTCAATATACTCGTCGGCTAACGAGCCTGGTGATGGCAGAATCGATACCATCACTTTGGATCGTACTGCTCATTAGAATGTACTCGTAGCCTTGATTTCTTCAAGCATGGCTGAGAATTTCGATTTTCAGGTCTTTGCGTTGCAAGTCCTTTTGCTTTGGTAGTTAGCGTATGTCGGCCAGATAGAACGTTGATTTTCTATGTGTCGGCTAGCAGCTTGGCGCATTCTCTGGCGACGCCTTTTTCAGCTTTATCGTTGCCTGACAATACTGCCCAGCCGCCATCTTCGATGAATCCAGAGCGTTGATAGGATGACTTTTCGTTCAATGCGGCCAGATTAGCCACAGATTCTTCAGAAGCTTTAAACTTTTCAACACAAATCGGTGCTAGAGCGGAGATGAGCGCAGTTTCTGTTTGGTCGTTAGCGTTTTTGGTTGCTGTACTTGCAAGCGACCATCCTCCCCAATTGAAGCCAAGGACAATTGTCGCAATAGCTCCCAGAGCGCTGCCTTGCAGCAGTCGGGTGATGGATTCGCCTTTTAGAAATGATGGAATGGGCATAGTTTTACTCAATGAGTATAAAGGTGGGAAGGCACACAGGAAGGATCTGGTAGTACGTGGAACTTGCGTGATGGTCACTATGGAAGCAATTGGAATTTAAAGCAACCTAAATTAGAGCCTTGTCGGTGAAAGTCCACTGTTAACGAGATGCTGAGGTTGTAGCGTCAAGGATTGGTCGGAGGTCTGCTAAGATCCACATTACCCAAAATGGATACCCAAAATGGACACCCATAAATTACGACCAAACGGAACAAAACGGAAACAAAACGGGACACTCAATAGAGCAGCGCACCTTCGATGTTAATGCCTGAACGGCTGGGTGAGCATTCGGAGCCACTTGCCTAGCTTGGTGAGAAATCTCGAGCGCTGTAGCTGCGCTTAGAATCCACCGACTAGCCAGACGATATAAATTAGGACACCCACTAACAAAAAAAACAAAAAAGGACACCCACAGAATTTTCACCGAAAGTGTGTTCTGAGCAGATCTACTCAGAGCATTCTGCTACTAGTTTAAGAATGGTTGGTTGCGACGGTTGTTCGAGGGGTGCAGATCTGTCCGATACTTCATCTTCTTACCAAACGAGCTCTGCTGTAAAAACTGTTGAGTCATCGGCCTTGGCAGTGCTGCATCGTCTGACAACATACCGACGGCCGTACTACTCAAATTTTCTAACAGCTGGAAGTGATCGAGGTGGCAGTTAGTTTTGCTAAATTACCAGTCGTCGCTCGACGGTGCGATCTTCGCGCAGGTAACAATGAGTTTCGAGACATATTCGGAGGGTGCGCGCGAATCGAGTTTATCGCCTGCACTTAACACGGCATCAATTCTCGCTTGCAAGTTTGCCCGATGTGACTCAGTTGGATAGGTATCTAGCTCTGTGAGCTCCTGAATATCGGAAGAGACAATCGGGTCAGGGGCGAAGTTCAATTTACTCTCATCTACATGCTGTAGAAGGTCCATTGCTCTTCCGAGATCGGCTAACAGAGGGGTACGTGTCATGGCTCTCATCCTTAAAGTATTGATATCCGGGGATCCGAATTTATTCCACAGCGTGCCAATGTAAGCATGACAATGGAACACGAATCCAAGGAACTAGTATGGTCAGTCCTTTCTCCTTGGTGTTTGTAGGCATTCTATTGCTTGCCCCAACCACGGGATAATTCTATCTCAATAGCATTTCTTTGTCTGCCAGACTAAATTATGCGAATTAGTACAAAATGCAGAATATCATCGATAGTTAATTTTTTATCAATTAGCTCTTGAAATTCAATGATTTAAATATGACGGGCTTGCGATGAAAACCTAATCGAATTCGGAAATCGAATTCGGACACCCATAATTTTATTAGTGAATACTGGACATCCATAAACAGAGGCTTGACTGCCAGAAACATATTGTAATTAGTTCCACTTCCGGTCAATTCTTCTGTAATGGTGTTGTTGTTTATTAGAGGGCCAAGCCTCACCTTTGTATTGTAATTAGTTCAACTTCCGGTCAATTCTTCTGTAATGTTGTTGTTTTTTATTATAGGGACAAGCCTCACCTGTGTATTGTAATTAGTTCCACTTCCGGTCAACTGTTCTGTAATGTTGTTGTTATTTATTAGAGGGCCAAGCCTCACCTGTGTTTTGTAATTAGTTCCACTTCCGGTCAACTCTACTGTAATGTTGTTGTTGTTTATTAGAGGGCCAAGCCTCACATGTGTATTGTAAGTAGTTCAACTTCCGGTCAACTCTTCTGTAATGGTGTTGTTGTTTATTAGAGGGACAAGCCTCACCTGTATATTGTAATTAGTTCCACTTCCGGTCAACTGTTCTGTAATGTTGTTGTTATTTATTAGAGGGCCAAGCCTCACCTGTGTTTTGTAATTAGTTCCACTTC
>CALFCE010000145.1 GCA_937951215.1 uncultured Granulosicoccaceae bacterium | reverse complement strand
GGTAATCCGAATTTTGGAATTTTTGTACAAAACGCGGAGGAACTGATTGCAACGGTCGGTCCGGTCTGGGTAGAACCACTAACCGGAATCGGCAATGAGGAACCCTTTTTCTGGGCAACAGATGATCGCGTGGCTGACGAGTCACGGTACTGGAATGATTTGTATCTCGGACAATGGGTTGATGCAGGCAAGCTGGTTATCAATGTTGACTATGTAACCCAAAAGGCCAACATCGACGAGGTTTATCGGCTCGGCAAGGAAAAGGGCTATGTCCCATTGGCTATTGGAGACAAGCTACTGGACAAGCTGATCTTTAACGAGGGCCACGAGCCTGATTAGTCTTGTTGGCTTTCGCTATAGTAGCCAACGATATCGCCATCAGTTGTGACTCCCAGGCCATTAAGCAGGCGGTTGGCGTAGTTAAAATAGCCGATCACCTGATTGGCCTCCAGAATTTCACCATCATCAAGGCCTGCTGATTTCAACTTTTCGACATCGCTTTGCACCATATCTGCAGGTGCTGTCGTCAGTTTGCCTGCGTATTCAAGCAGGGCCAATTCAGCTCCTTCAAAAACCGACTCCAGATTGCCGTTGGCAAGTGCAGATTCGATTCTATCGGCTCTTTCTTCGTCGTTGATCAAATGCCTCGCGTTAGCCCAGTGATTGGCATACGAATAGTCACAACGATTCAGTACTGATACATAAGAGGCAATGGTTTCCTGTAGCCAAGGTGCCAGTGTGTTCTTGTCGTTATGCAGTGCTGCTCTGTAGAGCACGACATGCCCACGCATGGTTTCAGGGCGTAGAGAATGAACCCTCATGACGTTGTCCACAGTGCCGTGTGGTGTTCGTGCCAGCTTCAGAACATCCAGTAGCTCCTGATCTGCCTCGTCGTCACCGATCATTCTGATCCATGCACTCATTGTGTTCCCTCATTAAAGAATGTGTTGAAAGACGCAGTCCGTAGTTGCAATAGCGTTTGTCTGCATCGTGCTGTGCCAAAAGTTTGCACAGGGCGTTTTAGCACCTTTCCAGTGCAATTTGAACAAACCCGCGCACCTCACTGGGTCAGTCAATGTTGGCCAAATAGAGTGAAATCTCTCTAAATTATTGAAAAATAAGGATAAAAAAACAAGGTACGTTTGATGCGCTGTGACTTCAGTAACTTTTCTAACCGGGATCAATAAATTATGAAGCTGGTAACCGCAATCATAAAGCCATTCAAGCTTGACGAGGTACGCGAATCTTTGTCTGCGATTGGTATTCAGGGAGTCACTGTCACGGAAGTCAAAGGCTTTGGCAGACAGAAAGGGCATACCGAGCTCTATCGTGGAGCTGAATACGTTGTGGACTTTCTACCCAAGATAAAACTGGAAATAGGCATAGCTGAAACACAAGTGGATCAGGTGCTGGATGCAATTCAGGAAAGTGCCGCAACCGGAAAAATCGGAGACGGGAAAATATTTGTCACCGATCTTGAAAACAGCATTCGCATTCGTACCGGCGAGACCGGCACAGACGCTTTATAAGAGGAGACCAAAATGGAACAATTATTAGAACTCAGTTATGCGCTAGACACCTTTTATTTTCTGGTCTCCGGTGCGCTGGTCATGTGGATGGCAGCCGGTTTCGCGATGCTGGAAGCCGGTCTGGTGCGTTCAAAAAACACCGCTGAAATACTGACAAAAAACATCAGTCTGTTTGCCATAGCATGCATCATGTATATGCTGGTCGGTTACAACATCATGTACCCGGGAGACTCCGCCGTATCGAGTGTGTGGCCAGGCATCAAGTTTCTGCTGGGGGCCGATAATGAAGTGGCGGCAGTCACGGCCGGTGGAGATGATGCTCCCTATTATTCCGGTATGTCGGATTTCTTCTTTCAGGTGGTGTTTGTCGCAACAGCGATGTCCATCGTATCTGGCGCGGTGGCTGAGCGCATGAAATTGTGGGCCTTTCTCGGGTTCGCAGTCGTTTTCACCTCCGTTATCTACCCGTTGCAAGGTTACTGGAAATGGGGTGGCGGTTTTCTGGATGCGCAGGGATTTTCGGATTTTGCAGGCAGTGGTGTGGTTCACATGTGTGGTGCTGCTGCTGCGCTGGCCGGGGTGTTGTTGCTGGGTCCGCGTAAGGGGAAATACGGTCGCGACGGATCGGTTAAACCTATCCCCGGTGCCAACATGCCATTGGCCACACTGGGTACGTTCATCCTGTGGATGGGGTGGTTCGGTTTTAACGGTGGTTCCGAGCTCAAGGTGTCTAATGTCGCCGAGGCAAACAGTGTCGCCATGGTCTTCGTCAACACCAATATGGCAGCAGCAGGCGGTGTGGTAGCGGCCTTGTTGACGGTCCGGTTGTTGTGGGGCAAGGCCGATTTGACGATGGCGCTCAATGGAGCGCTGGCGGGCTTGGTCACCATCACGGCTGAACCTTTGGCACCAACCCCGTTAACCGCTACCTTGTTTGGAGCGATGGGTGGTGTGCTGGTGGTATTTTCCATTATTACGCTTGATCGTTTCAAAATTGATGATCCGGTCGGCGCGATCTCGGTGCACGGTGTGGTGGGCGTGCTGGGGCTGCTGTTGGTACCGCTGACCAATTCTGATGCAGCATTTCAATCGCAGTTGCTCGGTATCGTCACCATTTTTGGCTGGACCTTTGGAGCAAGTCTGGTGTTGTGGGCCTTGCTGAAAGGAATCGTTGGAATCCGTGTCTCCGAGGAAGAGGAGTACGAAGGAGTCGATATTGCCGAATGTGGTATGGAGGCCTACCCGGAATTCACCAATAGCGGCTCCAGTTGACCGGGCCCGGGATCCACTGACTTCACAAAAGCCTGCCATGGATGCAGGCTTTTTTATTTGAGCCTCCGTATCATCCCCGTTTCAAGCTACAATTCTCTGGCGACACCACGTGGATTTGGAACACAGATGAAACTGTTTGACGAACTGAGAGCCAGAGGCCTGGTGCAAGACATCATGCCAGGTACCGAGGAGCTGTTTGAGAAGGAAAAGGTCTCCTTCTATTGGGGAGTCGATCCAACAGCCGACTCTATGCACGTGGGTAATCTCGGGGCGCTGATGCTGCTGGTTTTTATGCAGCGACATGGGCATCAACCGATTCCGCTGATTGGTGGTGCGACCGGTATGATCGGCGACCCGTCCGGCAAGAGTGCCGAGCGGAATCTGCTGGATGAAGAAACGCTGAAACACAATATGGAAGGGGTGTTGGTTCAGTTCAGAAAGCTACTCGATTTTGATCATCCGGATTGTCCTGCCCGATTGGAAAACAATTACGACTGGTTCAAGGACATGGGAGCACTTGAATTTTTACGTAACGTCGGGAAACACCTCACTATTAACTACATGATGGCAAAGGATTCGGTTAAAAACAGAATTGAAACCGGCATGTCCTTTACCGAGTTCTCCTACCAGCTGATTCAGGGTTATGACTTCTACCATCTCTACAAACATCACGGCGTCAAGGTACAAGTCGGTGGTTCTGATCAATGGGGCAATATTACGGCAGGGACTGAACTGATCCGGCGGATGGACGGTGGCGAAGCATTCGCTTTCACTTGCCCGCTGGTGACCAAGGCTGATGGCAGCAAGTTTGGCAAAAGTGAGTCTGGGAACGTGTGGCTGGATCCTGCACAAACCAGCCCCTATCGTTTTTATCAGTTCTGGCTGAACTCATCTGATGAAGATTCAGAAAATTTCATCAAACGTTTTACCACCCTGGCTCTCGATGAAATAGATCAATTGATCGAAAGTCACCGGCAGGAACCTCATTTGCGACAACTGCAACAGACTCTGGCACGCGAGGTTACCGTTATGGTGCATGGCGAGGAAGCGTGGCAGCAGGCTGTCAATGCATCCTCGATCTTGTTCAAGGGATCTCGCGAAGATTTGATGAAATTGGACAGGCAAGCGTTGCTGGAGGTACTGGAAGGCGTGCCAACACACACACTCAAGCGGGAGTCGACGGTTGACCCGTTGGAGGTGGTCTCTTTTCTGGCCACGGAAACCGGTATTCTACCCTCCAAAAGCGAAGCCACTCGCAGCGTCAAACAAAACAGCATCAGTATTAATAATGAAAAGGTCGGGCTGGATTTTAAAATTTCTTCCAATGATCTGCTTAACAATGAATTTATTCTGGTGCAGAAGGGCAAGAAAAATAAATACCTCGTGATCGTTGAATCCTAGGCGCAGTGCGAAGAACCCCCGCTCAGGTGCGACAGTCCTGACGTCGTGGCCGCTTCAGCTTGGGTTCAGGACAACGTTGTATGCTTTAAGGCAGGGATATTCGGTCACAGTCATGCTACCGGGTCTATGTAACCAAAGTTTGCGCGGTTTAATGCACAAAATTGCACGATGCATCGAAGAAACAATAACATCGGTATTATCTATGCTTCTGTCTGAACTACACTGTTGTGGTTGACCAAACCTTCAGCAAGTCCAAATAAAAGAGGTGATTGCATGAAAATTCAAATGAGTACGGGGTTGACCCGTCTGTTAGCGGTTGTATTTGTATCGTTGTTTCTTGCGAGTTGTGGTGGCGGGTCCTCGTCGGGCGATGGCACGGACGATGGCACACTGGATGGTGACCCATCCCTCAACCCGGAAGGCGAGTTCGAGACAGATGATCCGTTTGATCCGCTGG
>CALFCE010000144.1 GCA_937951215.1 uncultured Granulosicoccaceae bacterium | reverse complement strand
GTCTATTTCGGCCCGCATCAGCGGCCGAAACGCGTGGTTGGAAATCCATCTGCGCTCCACCCAACTCCGAAATCCACTGTCCAGTTTTATAAGCTTTTGCGGGAGCAAGCGCTTGCCTTGTGCCAGCACTTATCGCATGAGTTTCAAGATTAGAAAAAAATCGACAAATACCGATGAGTCAGCTGGAACGGGGATCCTGGTTGCAGTGCTGAAGCTGATCGCTTAACACAGAAAAAACCGAGGTGTATCGTTGATTGGAAAAAACGCTGCCGGTGCGTTTGTGGCTCCGGCAGCGTCAGGATGTTTCAGACCTTGTTGGCGTAGATCAAGATTTGATCTCGCTTATTGATCTCAGTAGTGGATCTCAATAGTTGATCTCAATAGTTGACTGGGCTACTGGGAGGTCGTTGTTTCCTTGTTTTCCTTACTCTCGAACTGGAAGGCTATTTCGCCTTCATCGTCAAGAATTACCCGGACATTGCCTCCACGGGACAAGGCACCAAACAGGATTTCATCAGCCAGCGGTTTCTTCACCGTCTCGCTTATGATTCTTGCCATTGGCCTGGCACCCATTTTCGGGTCAAACCCATGCTCTGCCAGCCATGCCTTGGCTTCTGCATTGAAATCTATTGAAACACCCTTCTCTTCCAGTTGCGCTTCCAGTTCAATGATGAACTTGTCGACAACGTTGAGAATGATGCTGCGATCAAGCGCTGCAAACTGAATTATGGCGTCCAGCCTGTTTCGAAATTCAGGTGTGAACAGCTTGTTGACTGCATCCATCGCATCAACAGAATGATCCTGGGTAGTAAAGCCCATGGTCGATCTGGCAATGGATTCAGCACCGGCGTTGGTTGTCATCACCAAAATTATGTTTCTGAAGTCAGCCTTGCGCCCGTTGTTGTCTGTCAGTGTGCCGTGATCCATGACCTGCAGCAATAGATTAAACACATCCGGGTTGGCTTTTTCGATTTCATCAAGCAATACCACTGCATGAGGATTCTGAACCACGGCATCAGTCAACAAGCCTCCCTGGTCATAGCCTACATAGCCAGGAGGTGCACCAATCAAACGGGATACGGTGTGCCGCTCCATATACTCAGACATGTCAAAACGGATCATTTCGATTCCCATGACTTTTGCCAGCTGTTTGGTGACTTCGGTCTTGCCCACACCAGTCGGACCGGCAAACAGAAAACTGCCGATCGGCTTGTCTTCAGTACCCAGACCGGAGCGAGCCATTTTGATTGCCGCGGCCAGGGTTTCAATCGCATCGTCTTGCCCGAAGACCAGCATTTTCAGATCACGAGCCAGCGTGCGCAGCTTATCCATATCGGTGGAAGACACGCTTTTTTCCGGTATACGCGCAATTTTGGCCACGATTGCTTCGATATCCTTGACTGATATCGTGCTGCTTTTCTTCTTGCTCGCAGCGGTTTGCTTTACTCGCCTGTTAGCGCCAGCTTCATCGATCACATCGATTGCCTTGTCTGGCAGGAAGCGGTCATTGATATAACGGCCTGACAACTCAGCTGCAGTCTTCAGGGCGTTGTTTGAATATTTAACATCATGAAATTCTTCGTAACGGGTCTTGAGCCCTTTCAGAATCTCATAAGTTTCATTGACGGAGGGTTCGACAACGTCAATTTTCTGGAAACGTCGTGACAATGCTCTGTCTTTTTCAAAAATGCCGCGATATTCCTGATAGGTGGTTGAACCAATACATTTGAGCTCACCGGTGGCCAACATCGGTTTGATCAGGTTCGAGGCATCCATTACACCGCCCGAAGCAGCTCCCGCGCCGATGATGGTGTGTATCTCATCGATAAAAAGGATGGCGCCGGGCTCTTTCTTGAGCTGAGAGAGAATACTCTTGAGGCGTTTTTCAAAATCACCGCGATATTTCGTACCAGCTACCAATGCGCCCAGGTCAAGTGAGTAAATAACACTTTCCGCCAGTACCTCTGGTACGTCACCGTCAACGATCTTCTTGGCCAGACCTTCCGCTATGGCTGTCTTGCCAACACCAGCCTCACCGACCAGCAGTGGATTGTTCTTGCGACGACGACAGAGTACTTGAGAGGCTCTTTCGATTTCAAAATCACGACCAATCAGCGGATCGATCTCTCCAGCTTCAGCTTTGGTGTTCAGGTTGCTGGCGTATTTATCAAGTGGGCGCGCATCTGATTCACCTTCTTCGCCAGCGAAATCAGCGGCGCTCTCTTCAGTCTCGTCCGCTTCTTCGTGCGAATTTTTGGAGATACCGTGGGATATGTAGTTAACAACGTCCAGGCGAGTGATGTTTTGTTTATTCAACAGGTAGACCGTGTGAGAATCCTGTTCTCCAAAGATTGCAACCAGCACGTTGGCACCGGTCACTTCTTTTTTGCCGGAACTCTGTACATGAAACACCGCTCGTTGCAACACACGTTGAAAACCCAGTGTGGGTTGTGTTTCCCTGGTGTCATTTTCATCCAGCAGGGGTGTGTTCTCTTCCACAAAGGCGTCCAGCTCATCTCGCAATGAATCCAGATCTCCGCCACAGGCACGCAACACTTGAGCGGCAGTGGGGTTATCGATCAAGGCAAGCAACAAATGCTCAACGGTCATAAATTCGAACCGTCTTGCACGCGCTTCTTTGAAAGCATTGTTGAGAGTGAATTCCAACTCTTTACTTAGCATTAGCAGTACGCTCTTAAATCTTGTGTATGTCGAGTTCTACAATTGCACCCAATCTTTGTGCCATCGGAACTATCGTTTAATCCTCTTCCATTTCACACAGAAGCGGATGTTTGCTTTCCTGGGAATATTGATTGACCTGAGCCACTTTAGTTTCGGCTATTTCCCTTGTGAACACGCCACAAACGCCCTTGCCTCTGGTGTGCACATGCAACATAACTCTTGTTGCCTTTTCCTGGTCCAGCCCGAAGAATACCTGCAGCACCTCAACACCGAACTCCATAGGAGTGTAATCGTCATTTAGCAATACCACTTTAAACTGCCTTGGCTTCTTCAGTTTCGGTTTGGTGGCTTCAACCGCCAAACCTCCATCAGCTGTATCGTTTTCATTACTCATAAGCAACACTGGATCTATTGTGCAAAAATCGCTTCAGGCGTATTTACTGGTGTCGGCACTACTCGGCTTCAAACTACACCATACCTAATGTGCCCAGTGGTTTACCACACCTGATTTAACAGGCAAAACCCCCGGGTAACACGAATTTTACGACGGATTCAAGATCCTGCAATCCCTGGTATCTGTAAGCTGGACATGCCTTCTTCGAATACCTGTACCAATTCACGTTCAGGCGGTAGAACAAGGTCTTGTTCACATCATTCCGTTGTTCGATTTGTCGCAAATTTCGTACCCTGAGGGCAATCTGGGGACAGAAGTCGAAAAATCATCCTTTGTACGCCAATTTTTGATAGTCGGACGATGACGTTTTTCATCCCTGCAATTCAAGTATAGGAAGAAATTGCTCTTTTGAAGGCCCTGTAGCCCTTTGGTGCCTGTAGCCCTTACGCGCTTGTACACGCGATGCGGGATCAACTGGCGTCAATATCCGGGAAGAAGTTGTATATCAGGGCGTACAGCACACAGCAGGCTCTGCAAGATGTCGAAGCGCAGATTAGCGTGGCGGCACAACAGGGTGTTTCGGGAACGGTGGCAGAGTCAAGAAAGACGATGCGGGCAGTTAGTTTGCCCGTCTGATTTTTATCGTTGTTTGGCCTGATTGCGCTCGAGTCTGATCTGATGATCAAACGCGTTGGTCCTGCGTCGCCCTTTCTTTCGGGCAAGGCTGTTTCTGCGCGGCGCTGCCTCAGTGCGGCGCGCCTTGCGGCCTACCATTTTTTCATTGGCAGCTTCCATCGCAACCAGTTGACCCGGCCCGGTCGCCGCAGCCTGCGGCTCGGATGACTGCCCATCTGAATTGAACATTGGCATCAAGGAACGTTTTTTTCGCCTTCGCTCATCCATCTTGGAAGGTTTCTCCCGCATCACTTGCAAGCAGACAAACAGCACCCAGAAGTAACCAGTGAATTCAGGGTTAACCGCTCGTGATCCGAACATGCAGATACCGGCGTAAGTGGCAGTAGCGGCAGCTCCAGCGATGCCCATGGCGCGCACAAACCTGTCCCGTTTGTCGCGCCCGAGGACGCGACCGGAATGAAACGCAAACAGCAGAATACAAATGAACAGCAATAATGCCGGCACCCCCATTTGTGAAGCTACATACAAGTAGTAATTATGAGGATCAGTTTCGTGAACAGGTGATTCGGTATACTCTGCTTTGAGTTTGGCAAAGCCTTTAAACCCCTTACCCTGTATGGGGCTTTCCTGAATCATGTCAAGCGCCGCCTTCCACAGTATCAATCTGTGTTGCGAGCTCTTGTCGAGTTCCACAGGAGCTGCCGTAGCCTCTTGTGATTCAATCAAGCGACCCATTCGAGCCATAACAGACTCAGGTACCAATTGAGGGAAAAGCAGCAATCCACAGAGCGCAATCGTTGCCCAGAAAATCAGAAAGCCCTTGCCCTTGAAGTAGGCTGCCATAAAACCACCCAGCGCCAGCGCCAGATAAGCTCCACGAGAAAATGTACTGATCAGCACCTTCAATGCGATCAGAAAATAAGGCGTCAGCACCCAGGCTTTCAGACGATCAAAAAAGGAAAGGAAAATGGCTCCTGTAAACATCAATGTGTAGGCAACAAAGCCACCGAAGTCATTACTTTGCTTGAGCGGGCCTTCAAGACGCGATTTTTCAATCGTCGAGCGGCCCATCTTTTGATACATCTCTGGCAAGGAGTAAATCACCACCAGAATGGAACCGATGCATAGATAGATAAAAACACGCTTCGCACAATCGCGATCGCGGATACAGGCGATAGCAATTATGTAAACGATAAACTGATCCACCCAGCCTTTGAAAGTCCCGAACTGGGAGTGCATCAGATAGCTGTAGCCATCAGTTTGAAACAGGATGGTGACAGCCGATAAAGTTGTGATGAATGCGAAAGACAGAACCATCGTGGTTCCGGGCAACCAGTTAACCCAGGTTTCTCCTGTGGTTCTTGCACGCACTATCGATGCAAACAAGCCGAGCCCGATCAGTGCATTTGTGCCGTTAATACCAGGGGCCAGAGGGATAACATAAACGGGCGAGAACGGCAGATAGAGGATCAATACGGCCAGAATCAACTCCATCCCTTTCAATGTACTGATCGCAACGTAAGCCCCCATCGCAAGGGCAATTGGATAGAGGATATAGGTCGGCCAATTACCACCCGTTACCGTGATGCCCAACACCAGCATCGCCGGAAACGCCAGAAACATAAAAACCGGCTTCAGGGACTCGAGGCTCGGAATACCATCATCCATCTGTTCAAGCGCCGCTTTACGGCGCAACCTGGAGCCCGCACGCGACTGCTTGAATAGCGGCGCAAGTCCACGCCGCTTGCCCACACGGCGATTGGCCAGCCGCACACGGGGCAGGTCTTTATCGTCTGTCAGCGGCGAACTTGTAGAGGACATGGTAACGGTCGTTTCCGATGATTTTTTTTAATACAGCTTTTGATGAAGCTTTAACGTGTTGAATTGCATAGTAGCGCTTGTCGCCACTGACGATTTTTTCAAACTGCTCTATTGAAGTACCCGACCTGATCGGTATGCGGTTAAGAGCTCGGCGTGCCTGTTTTTCAATAGATCCCAGTGTACCAAACCCGGAGCCGAAGATCAGGCGGTATCCCGCTGTGCGGGCCTGCTCCAGGTTCTCTATAGAGTAGCGTCCACCTGGAAAAGATATTGACAGAGCAGGCCGCTGCAGTTGCTCCTGCAGTCTCTGTTGAGACTGTGAAAATTCGTGAACTGCATCACTCTGATCCATGTCGGCGAAAAATTGATGGGTTATGCCGTGCGAGCCGATAATCATCCCGCCTTCAGCCATTTCCCGAAGTTGATCCCAGTCACAAAAATGATCGCGTTGCGCTATAAAATCAGTGGTAACAAAGAAATAGGCAGGAAAACCGTATTCACGCAATAACGGCCAGGCAATGTCATAGTTACTCGCGTGACCATCGTCGAAGGTAATCACAATGTCAGGTGGATTTGTCACTGCTGCAGGCTGACTGGCAAGTTCGGACGATTCAGGCAACACACCGCAGCGGTAAGCTGACAGCACCTTCAATTGTTGCTTGAAG